>CAMOHV010000271.1 GCA_946615275.1 uncultured Verrucomicrobiota bacterium
GGGCGCATCTGCGTAATTCACCGCACTCCACTCCCGGATGGGTGCGGAGAATCTTGCACGGCTCCCCGGCCTATGACTGGCTGCGCCCTGCGGCGACCGCCTTGCGCCTCTGCTCGGTCTTGCGCTTCGACTCCTCGATCGACAGGGCGACGAGCCGTTCGCAGAGCTCCTTGAACTTCCTGTAGTTCGCGATCTCGGACTTGATCCTCTCCACGTCCTCTGGCTGGACGTAGTCGGTGCGGCTGCGCTTCTGGAACGTGTAGCTCAGCTGGGCGTACCCCCGCCTGTTCCTCCCGCTCGCCCTCTGCTGGACGGACAGGTGGCCCGGGCGCATGTCGCCGAGCGCGGCGATGGCGCGTTTTGCCGCGTCGATCCGCGCGGCGAGAACTTTTTCGCTTTTCATGTGGACAGTTACTCCCGATTTTTGGTACGATATTGTATCACTTGAATGATTCAATGTCAACCCGAAAAAGGAGAAAAAATGAAAAAGTGCGAAAACGCGGCGCAGACGCCCGAATCGCTGGCGGACGTCGAGACCGGGATCCTCCGCGACGTGATGGCCGACGGGCTGAGAAGGTTCGAGGAGGCGCTCCAGGCCATGGCAGACGCGGAGCCGTCCGTGGGCTCGGACGGCAGGCGCCTCAGGCGGGCCAGGCGCATCGGCATGGAGATCGACACGTCGTTCGGCAAGGCGCGCATAAGCGTCGTGTGCGGGCAGTGCAAGTCCACGCGCGGGTGGGAGACGCCGTTCCGCGACAGGCTGTTCAGGGGCGAGCGCGGCGCGGTGTCGCCCGCGCTTGAGCGCAAGGTCGTGACGACGGTCTGCGAGACGGGCTCCTTCGAGAAGGCCGCGAAGGTCTGCGGCGCCTGGGGCTGCGAGCTGAGCGACGACAAGGCGATGGCGACCATACGCAGGGTGGGCGACGCGTGCGACCCCGCGCTGCTGCCGAAGCTCTGCGGCTGCGCGGCGGGGACGGAGGACACGCTGGTCGTGATGATGGACGGATGGCTGGCCCGGTTCAAGGGGGCCAGGTGGGGGAGGCCCAAGGCCCCGCGCGACGAGCGGGTGTCGTGGCACGAGGTGAAGTCGGCCGTGATGTTCCGCCTCTCGCAGGTGGCCGAGGTGAACAAGGGGCGCAGGATCCTGATCACGAAGCACGTCGTCGCGATGCCCGCGGAGACGCCCCCCGTGGACTTCGGGCGCAGGGTGCAGGACGAGGCGCAGAGGATGGGGATGAATCGGGCGGCGAAGGTGTACGTGATCATGGACGGGGGCGTGTACCTCTGGGGCGTGTTCGAAGACAGGTTCGCCGACATCGCGGTCGGGCAGCTCGACTACTACCACGCCTCGCAGCACCTCCACGCGCTCGCGGACGCGCTCTTCCCGAAGGAGGCGCAGAGGGCCGAAAGGGAGGCGTGGACGCACAGGCTTCTGAAGAACCTCAAGACGTGGGGCCCCAGGACACTCATGGACGCCATCGCGGAGGCCGAGGAGAAGAAGATCGCGGACAAGGAGCGGAGGGAGACCGTCAGGCGCGAGGCGTCATACTTCAGAGACCACGAGGGACACATGGACTACCGCACGGCGCGGGGAGAGGGCGTGCCAATAGGAAGCGGCGCGATGGAGTCGCAGTGCTCTCAGAACCAGAACCGCTTCAAGCGGCGCGGCCAGTTCTGGTCAAAGGGCGGCTTCGCGTCCTTCCTTGAAGCATACGTCTGGTACATGAACGACGAAATCAAGTACCTTTACCGCCCTGTCGCATGATCGGAGCGGCTGGACTCGGGTGAATTACGCAGATGCGCCCTCAATTTCGAGAGCTCAAATAATTCGCTTGCCCGCGCGCCCGTTTTCGTCTAAAATGTGGGGCATTGAATTTTTCAATGCCAAAGGAGAAAAAGAAATGAAGACAACATGGATGTCGGCGCTGGCGCTGACAGGAACGATTGTCGTTGCGGGATGTTGCTGCCTGTGCGGCGGCGGGTCCGAAACGAAAACGGTCGGGTTGATGACGGATCAACTCGTTTCGCCTGCGAACATCGGCGCGAAGCCCGTGTTCAGCTGGCGCATGTGTTCTCAACGCGAAGGCGCGGCGCAGACAGCCTATCGTCTGAAGATCTTTGAAGGCCTCTGCGGGAAGAAGCAGGTGTGGGATTCCGGCGAGGTCGCGTGCGGGAAGTCCGTGGCCGTCAAGTACGGCGGCCCCGAGCTGAAGAGCGCGCAGAAGTATGTGTGGGAAGTTCAGGTCAAGGACGAGACGGGCGCGTGGCTCAAGCCGGCGAAGGGATTCTTCGAGACGGGTCTCATCACCGCCGACGACTGGAAGGGCTCCGTGTGGATTTCCGCCGCCGATGCGAAGGTGCGGTCTGATCCGCAGGCCCACGGCAAGGGCAAGCAGGAGGCCGAAGACGGCACGGCCTGCTTCGTGAAGACGCTCACGAACGAGAAGGACGTGCAGGAAGCCTACTGGACCGTGGCCGGCCTGGGCGCGTTCGAGGCGTACGTGAACGGCGAGCCGGTCTCGCGCAAGGGCTGCAAGGCGATCAAGGGCGCGCTCGTGCGCGACTACCTCAAGCCGGGCTTCACGCACAACGGCAAGACGAAGTACTCCTTCACCTACGACGTGACGCACCTGATGAAGACGGGCAAGGCCGATGCCAACACGTTCGCCGCGCAGGTCTCCGCCGGCTGGTGGCGCGACAAGATCGTCAACTTCTTCGGCAAGAAGTCCGCCTTCCGCGCGCAGCTCATCCTCCGTTACGCGGACGGCACGGAGAAGCGCATTGGCACGGATACGACGTGGCTCTCCGCCACCACCGGTCCCGTGATCCGCGCGGCGATCTTCGACGGCGAGGACTACGACGCGCGCGTGAAGACGTGCTGGATGAAGGGCAAGCCCTGCGACAAGTTCAAGGCATCTGAGGTCAACACCGAGTTCAAGGGCACGATCTTCCCGATGACGGGCGCGCCGATCCGTCTCCGCGAGGACATTGCGATCGCGCCGGCCGAGATGTACGTGTGGAAGGGCGCCGAGGGCGCGAAGGACGGCGAGTTCGGCAAGGTGAAGAAACTCCGTTCCTACAAGGACGGCGATGACATCGTGGTCGACAAGGACGAGACGCTCGTCGTCGACTTCGGGCAGAACGCCGCCGCCATCCCGAGCTTCATCTTTTCCGCCGCCGAGGGCGTGACGCTCAAGATGCGTCCGGCCGAGATGCTGAACGACGGCAACGGCGCGAAGAAGCGCGGCTGCGACGGCCCCGAGGGATCCGCTTACTTCACCAACTACCGCCAGGCGCGCACGACGCTCAACTACACGTTCGCCGGAACGGGCGAGGAGAAGTACCGCCCGAACTTCACGTTCTTCGGCTACCGCTACGTGTCCATCACCACGACGGGCAAGGTGACGATCAAGAAGCTCCGCTCCATTCCCGTCACGTCCATTCCGAAGTGGTCCGAGACCGGTTGCCTCGAGACGGGCGTGAAGGACATCAACCAGCTCATCTCCAACGTCAAGTGGGGCCAGTACTCCAACTACCTCTCCGTGCCGACGGACTGCCCCCAGCGCAACGAGCGCCTGGGCTGGACCGCCGACACGCAGGTGTTCACCGAGGCGGCCACCTACAACGCGAACGTCTACGGCTTCTTCATGAAGTGGATGCGCGACATGCGCGACACGCAGCATGACGACGGCTCCTACACGGGCGTCGCGCCGCTGGCGCAGTACGGCAGCGAGCGCGGCCCCC
>CAMOHV010000272.1 GCA_946615275.1 uncultured Verrucomicrobiota bacterium
CGTCCTCCCAGGTCCGGGCGTCGTCCACGATGCGGCAGCGGTCTGCCGCCATCCGCTTGCCGTCGCCGGCCACTTCTAGCGAAAACGGGACCTCCCGGTCGCCAAGGTTCGCAAGCATCACGGCCACTGACCCGTCCTCCCCGCGCGCGGCGGCGGCAAAGGGGTTCTCCGCGCCGAAAACCTCCACCCGCACCGCCGCGCCGCGCCGGCGCAGCTCGTGGAAGGCCAGAAAGGCGTAGTAGGCCTTGTGCGGCCGGTAGGTCAGCGGGTTGAATAGCGGCGAGTAGTTCCCGACGCCGCAGCGGGCGTCGTAGATGGCCGCGGAGTCGACGGGGCCGTTCTGGAAGAGCAGGAGCGTCGCCGCCACCTCGGCGGCCTGCTGCGCCGTGCCGAGCTTGTCGTGGTTCGGGGCCGGGAGCCATTCGTCGAGGCACGTGGGCACGTGCGCGAATCCGGCCTTGTCGAGGTGCTCGCGCACGTAGGCGATCTGCAACGGGAGGTCGGGGACCCCGGCATAGGAGTGGTAGGAGAAGAAGTCGAGCGGGCAGCCGTGCTCCGCAACGTAGCGCAGGAAGGCGTGGAAGCACTCCAATTGGTGCCGCAGGCGGGGGCCGGGATGCCAGTCGTCGCGCTCCGCGGCCGCGCCGACGCCGCAACTGCCGTAGCCGCCGATCCTCAGGTGCGGGAAGGCGGCCTTGAGATGCTTCGAGGCGACGTCGTAGAGCCGGCAGTATTCCTCGAACGTGCCGTGCCAGCATTCGTTCCTTTCGGGCGTCTCCCAGTTCTCCGGCTCGTTCCAGATCTCCCAGTGCGTGATCCTGTGCCGGAATCCGTCCGCCCAGCCCTCGGTGTAGTGCCGGACCACGTGCTCGCAGATGCGCGCCCACTTGGCGAAGTCCTTCGGCGGGTCGATGCGGTAGCGGCGCACGAACGGGTAGTTCTCGATGGTCGTGCCGAGGCGGTAGAACGGTTCGATCCCCTCGGCCACGAGTCCGTTGACGAGCAGGTCCGTGAAGGCGAAGTCGTAGCTGGCCGGATCGTTCTCGTCGGCGTCGAAGTCGCGGAAGAGGTTGGGGATGTCGACGAAAATCCCCTTGCCGAACATTCCGCCCACGTCGTGCAGGCGCGAGAAGGGAATGTCCGCTTCGCGCAGGTAGCGGAACATCGGGAACTTGATCGGACTGATGATCGGCGGCTGGCCGACGCCGTTCACGGGCTTGACGGGCCCGAGGACGACTGACGGATCGATGGAAATCTTCATGTTCGGACACCCTTTTTTTCCAAAACGGCGGCTAGCGCGCGGCGAAGTCTTCGTCGGCGAGCGCGTTGAAGCGGCGGATGAGGGCGATTTCGCGCGGATCGTAGGGACGCAGCGACGGGCGGAAGAGGTCGTGGAACCACTTGGTCATGTCCCAGGTGCGGCTTTCGGGCGTGTCGGCCTCCAGTTCGCGCCACATCCCCTCCCACGGCTCGTAGGTCTGGTACTTGCCGGCGACGAAGCCCCAGCAGGTGCATCCAATGCGCTCCAGATAGAAGAGCGGATACGAGGAAAAGACGTCGTTGCCCTTGATTCGCGCGAGCCACTCGGTGTTGACGAGCGGGCGGCCGTAGTGCCGGCGCAGCTTGCGGATCGTGCGGATCTGCGCTTCGTAGTCCCCGTAGCAGTGGTAGGAGACGATGTCGGAAAGCTCGCCGGCGAGCAGCTGGGCCTTGTTGGGCGAATCCGGATCGCAGCCGTAGTCGGCCGACCAGAGATCGGCGGCGAGGGGCTGGGCGGGGTTGACGGACCACGCCAGCTCGAAGAGTTCGCGGAGGGGGCCGACGCTCGCCTCGCCCCGGCCGGAGTTGCCGGGCTCGTTCCAGAGGTTCCAGAAGAGGATGCGGGCGTCGTCGCGGTAGCGGGTCAGCAGCTCCTCGCACATCGCGAAGAACTTCGGCTTCAGGTCGGGATCGTCCACCTGCGAGTGGCCCATTTCGCCGGGGAAGCTGCCGTGCTGGCTGAGCTTGCGTCCGCCGTGGTAGCCGACGTCGAACGACTGGGGACCGGGCTTCGGGAGCTGCCACACCGACTTGGGCCGCATGCAGTCGTTGCCCAGCACGACGATGGCCCGCATGCCGTGGCGCGCCATGACGGCGAGGCAGCGCTCGAAGCGCTCCAGGAAGCCGTCGTGCTCCTCCAGCCACACGCCGAAGCCCTGCAGCTCCACGAGGATGCGCAGCGTGTTGAAGCCGATGGACTCCGCCACCTGCAGCTCCCGCTCCATCTCGGCGAACCGCTCCTCGGAGCCGAGCGCCTGCCACTGGTCCACGCGGTTGGCGCAGCTCGCCGGCATGTAGTTGCAGCCGCGAATCCACGGCTGGGCCCCGTACCACGCCCAGGCGCGGTCCTTGCTCCAGGGTCCGCTTCGCATTCCCCTTCCCCCCTCACGCTCCGGCGCACAGCGCGCAGAGCACGTCCGCCATTTCGCCGATGCCCCGGATGCCGACCCACTCCTTGTCCGTGTGGCAGTCGCCGCCGTCGATGCCAAGCACCGCGATCGGCGCCCTGGACACCCCGAAGTGGCGGGCGTCGGTCGCGCCGTTCATGCGGACGAACCCGACGCCCTTGTCCGGCCAGGCGCGCCGCATGATGTCGGCGAGACGGCCGAAGATCGGCTCGTTCTCGTCGCAGACGAACGGGCGGCAGCAGGTTTCGCGCCTCACTTCGAGCCCGGTCGTGTCGCGCACGAACGCCTCGATGCGGTCCTCGTCGCCGGGGACGGTGTAGCGGACGTTCACGAGCAGCGAAGCCTCGTCGGGAATCTTGTTGTGGGCCGTGCCGCCGGCGACGATGACGGCCGAGTAGGTGTCGAACCACTGGTCGCCGTCGGGCCCCGGCGCGTTCTTCGGCCAGGCGGCCCGGAGCCTGGCGTAGCCGTCGAGGAGGCGGTCGATGGCGTTGTCTCCCTCCCACGGGAGCGACGAATGGGCGTTCCGGCCCCGCGCGACGAGGCGCAGGTCGACGATGCCCTTGTGCGCCGTGGTGATCATGTAGGGCGCGCTGTCGACGACGCCGATCATCCTGCGGGCGTCGTAGCCCAGGCGCACGGCCTCGGCGGAGGTGGCGCCGCCCGTCTCCTCGTCGGTGGAGAAGACCGCGCCAACGTCGGCCTTGCCGAGCATCGCGCAGAGCACCTGCGCGATGACGACGGCGGCGCCCTTGCAGTCGGAGGAGCCCCGCGCGAGGAGCCGGTCGCCCTCGATGCGCGGCCTGTAGAGCTCCGGGCCGGCCGGCACCACGTCGAGGTGGGCGTTGAAGAGGTAGTCGTGGACCTTGCCCGGGGTCGTGGCGGCGCAGAGGAACTCGCGGTCGCCGAGCTTCTCCACGGTGCAGAGGACCCCGCGCGCCTCAAGGTATTCGCGCATGAGATTTGCGGCGCGGTTGCACTGGGCGACGTCGTGCGTCTCGGAGGGGATTTCGACGAGGCGCTTCAGAAGATCGAGATCGGTTTGCATGTTCGGTGTGTCTATTGTTCGGTGAAACCGGCGCGGATACTAGCACAAAAGCCGCGCCACGCAAACTCTCCCCCCGAAAGGACGGAACCGATGACGAACGGCCGGTGCTCCGGGGTCCACGTTTCGCCGGGGCGGAGCTCGCGCCGGGGATAGCGCATTTCGGCGTCGGCGTGGAAATTGGCGTCCTTCCAGAACCGGATCTGGACGCCGGTCCGGCGCGGCGAGAGCAGGCCCAGCACGGTGGAGTC
>CAMOHV010000273.1 GCA_946615275.1 uncultured Verrucomicrobiota bacterium
GCGTGACGAAAGACCTTTTGGAGGATCGGTTCTTCGGACACGAGCGCGGGGCGTTCACGAACGCCGTGGAGCGGACGGACGGCCTGTTTCTCCAGGCGGACGGCGGCACGCTCTTCCTCGACGAGATAGGCGAGATGTCGCGGGAGGTGCAGGCTCTCCTGCTGCGAGTACTGGAAGGGGGGCGCTTCACGCGCCTCGGCGGTAAGGATGAGCTGAAGTGCGACGTGCGGCTCATCACGGCCACAAACCGTGATCTGCCGCGACTTGTGGTTGAGGGCAAGTTCCGGGAGGATCTCTACCAGCGCATCAACGTGGTGCAGTTGAGGACGCCGTCCCTGTGCGAGCACAAGGACGACATTTCGATCATCGCAAACGCATGGTGGCGCAAGTACCACGGCAACAGCGTTCTCTCGGAGGAGCAGATCGCCGCGCTGATGGACTACGACTATCCCGGCAACGTGCGGGAGCTCGTCAACATCCTGGATCGGGCGACGGCGCTGGAGGAAGAGGATTTCGATCTTCTCATGCGCGAGCACAAGGAGATGAACGCCGGGCTTTCCGGCGGTCTGGAGTTTGGCGCGGGGCACCTTCCTGATAGGCTTGACGAAATGACCCGCATCCACGTCCGACGCGTGTACGAGAAGTACGGGCGGAATCTCACGCGCGCTTCGGTGGCGCTCGGCGTGAGCCGGAACACGGTCAAGAAGCATTTGTAGCAAAAACAACAAGGAGCGAAATAGATGTCCCTAGTGAACATGAAGGAGATGCTGTCCGCGGCCAGAAAGTCCAAGACGGCCGTGGGCGCGTTCAACGTGACCAACTACGAGACGGCCGCCGCCGTGCTGAAGGCGGCCGAGGCCGAGAACGAGCCGGTGATAATCCAGCTCTACATGCGCCTCTTCGACACCGGCAAGGCGTACGACCTCGCGGGGACGCTTCAGCGCCTCGCGTTCCGCGCCAAGGTGCCTGTGGCACTCCACCTCGACCACGGCTCCACCGTGAAGCAGGCGAAGGACGCGCTCGCATGGGGGTACACCTCGGTGATGTACGACGGCTCGCGCGATCCATACGACGAGAACGTGAAGTGGACCCGGTTCGTGGCCGACTACGCCCACGCCCTCGGCGCCACCTGCGAGGGCGAGATCGGGCACGTGGCCCAGGGCGACGAGACTGCGCTCACCGACGTCGACGAGGCCGTGCGCTTTGCGAAGGACTCGGGCGTGGACGCGCTCGCGGTCTCGATCGGCACCGCGCACGGCTACTACAAGGCCGAACCGAAGCTCGACATCGAGCGCTGCGCCGCCATCGCCGCAGCCATCCCCGACACCCCGCTCGTCCTACACGGCGGGAGCGGCACCCCTCTCGCCGACGTGCGCCGCGCCATAGAGCACGGCATCGCCAAGGTCAACATCGCGACCGAGTTCCTCGACACGTACATCAAATCGACGCTCAAGGTGTACACGGAGCTGAACGGCGCGTTCGTGCCGCCGGACAAGCTGGCCGACCCGATAATCGACGCCTGCGCTGCCCACGTCCAGCGGCTTGTCCGCTTCTTCGCGGGAAGGTGAAGCGGGCGCACTCCAAAGATCTCAAAGACAAAGAAAGGAAACGCAGATGAATCTCAAGATCGAACTCAAGCCCCAGCAGGGCTACAACAAGATATTCGACGTGGGCGAGTACGGCATGAAGCTCACGAAGTTCGGGCTCCTCAAGCTCGCCAAGGGCACAACCTACGCCGGCGACACTGGCGAGGAGGAAGTCGCGTTCGTGCTGATCGGCGGGAATTTCGCCGCGAAGGGCGATGGTTGGGCTTTCGAGGTGGCGGACGGGCGCACCTCGCCTTTCACCGGCAAGCCGCACTGCCTCTATCTGCCGCGCCGCACGAAGTACGCCATCACCGCGCTCACGGACTTGGAGCTCGCCTACAACGGCTCGTCCGCGACGCGCGACACCGCGCGGCCCACGCTCATCCGCCCCGAGGACACGCGCCACATCGCGCTCGGGCGCGACAACTGGACCCGCACATCGGAGATCATCCTCGACGAGAAGTTCGACTCCGAGCACTTCTACATCGGCGAAGGCATGATCCCCTCCGGCAACTGGAGCGGCTATCCATCCCACCGCCACGACGTCAACACCCCCCCGGCCGAGCTCGACATGGAGGAGACGTACTTCTACCTCTTCGACCCGCCGCAGGGCTTCGGCTTCCAGAGCGTGTACAAGCCCGACGGCTCCTTGAACGAGGCGTACCGCGTCCAGAGCTACGACACCGTCGCGATCGCCGAGGGATACCATCCGCTCGTCGGCGCGCCCGGCTACCAGATGTACTACCTCTGGACGATGGCCGGCTCGCAGGGCCGCGGGCTCATCTCGTCCATGGACCCTGCACACGCCTGGGTCAAGGGCTGATGAGATTCCTGGCGATGCAGTTCGCGGCGGCGAAGACGATGTCGCCGGAACGGCTGGAGATGTCCGCGTTTGCGATCGCCGCGGCGGGGAAGATGGGCATTGGCCTGGGGGTCGAAACTGCCCTGGGAGGTCGAGCTCCGGGGAGGTCATGCCGGGGTTGAACCACCTGCAAAGGAAAGGCAAGCATGAAGAAGTCAGTCGTAATTACGCTAGCCGTCCGCGCAGGTGAAGGATAAGAAGAGGAAGGCGCTCGCAGTCGTCCCCTGCCAGGCGGGGGCGGTAGGCGTGGCTGTATCTGATCGCCGACGTGGGGCCATAAGGCGACATTTGACTTTGGCTCGCCCACGGTCGCGTTTTTTGTGCTATAATACAACCTCTAAATTCAAGCAAGGAAGGAAGAACCAGAGAAATGAGACCAGTAGTCCTTATAATCCGCGACGGCTGGGGCGTAAACGCCCGCCAGGACGGCAATTCGGCGTATGCCGCCAAGACGCCGACGATCGACCACATACGCGCGCGCTATCCGCACTGCCTCCTCGACTGCTGCGGCGAGGCCGTGGGCCTGCCCGACGGCTACCAGGGCAGCTCCGAGGTGGGCCACCTGAACATGGGCGCCGGCCGCATCGTGGTACAGGAATTGAAGCGCATCGACGACGGCCTCTCATCCGGCGAGCTCTTCAAGAGCCCGAAGTGGGCGAAGCTCATCGCCGACTGGAAGGCGAACAACTCCACGTTCCACTTCTTCGGCCTCCTCCAGGACGAGGGAGTCCACGCCCACCAGGAGCACCTCTTCAAGCTCATGAAGCGCGCGCGCTCCGAGTTCCCCGAGGGCAGGATCGTGGTGCATCCGTTCCTCGACGGGCGCGACACGCCGCCCAGGTCCACGCTCGAGTACGTCGCGCGCCTCAAGCAGGAGCTCGCCGCCGTCGGCAACGCCACAATCGGCACGATCATGGGCCGCTACTACGGCATGGACCGCGTGAAGAACTGGAAGCTCACGAGCGAGGCGTACCACTGCATCGTCCTCGGTGAGGGCCGCGCCATCACGTCCGTTGAGGACGCCGTGAAGGCCTCCTACGCGAATGACAAGACGCCCGACGGCACGCCCATGACGGACGAGTACATCCCGTGCTGCGTGATGTCCGGCTACGAGGGCGTGAAGGACGGTGACGTGATCATGCACACGAACTACCGCCAGGACCGCGCCATCCAGCTCACCCAGGCGTTCGTGTGCGACGACTACCCCGGCGAGCGCCGCGCCCGCCCGAAGACCACGTACCTCGGCTTCACGCGCTACTGGGACGAGTT
>CAMOHV010000274.1 GCA_946615275.1 uncultured Verrucomicrobiota bacterium
TGGCGCATTCGGCGTTCGAGAGGTCCTTGTTGAACACGTCCTCCCAGCCGTCCGAATTCGGATGCGGACACGTCGTGCAACCTGCCGCCAGCAGCAGGGCGGCAACTGCGATTTCACTTGCTCTGTTCATTTTCCTTCTCCTTGTTTTGCTCATGGAAGCACTGCCATTATATCCTATCCCACCTCTAAACACAACCGCCGTCTTGACTTTTGGGCGAAAAACCTGATATATCAAGTTTGCACATCGACGTCTGCCTGAATTCTGCAAAAATGACACCGATGCGTCCCTAGTAGAACGCGCAGCTCGCGCGTTCGCCGAATCACCCTTGGGTAGGTCGCGGACTCTGGCCGCGCCGCAACACGACATGAGATTGCGGATGAAATCTCAGCCACCCAATCACGACGGAATGCGCTCCACTCTCCTATTACCCTTTCCTCTTGTCCTATTCGCCCTCAAGCGCCAGAAATCGGACATACTAACCTTGATACTAGAATACATCAATCACCATCTGGTTGGTGGTGTAGTGGCGGGTTTCCTTCTGGATCGCAAGATTCCAGTTGTTCACCCAACACTCATAACCTTCATCCCATTCCTTGCTTCTGCCGAAAAAGAGATGCAGCGGGACGAGAAGCTGGTCGGCGAGGTGCTTTTCGCACGCCGCGCCGGACTTCACGAAGTCGCAGACTTGATTGACGACCTCGGTTGCTACGGATTTGCGCGACTTGCTGTATGTGCCGATGCCAGAGAATACGACTGCAGCATGCTCGTAGCGAAGCCTGACGCAGCAGTAGTTGCCAGGGCCAAAGGCATCGACTTCGCGAACAACGCGCTCCAGCGCAAGATCCCTCAGCTTCGTGCCGACGATGCCGGCCTCAGCCTCGGCTATCGAACGCGGGATATGCGAAACGACGCCCTCGACGGAGCCGCCCAGATACGCCCCGAGGTCCGTCAGGGCGTAGCGTTCCGGCCGCTTCGACTCGTCGTACGGCCAGACGCGAAGCTTCAAGGCTCCGCCCGCTGCGGGGTAGAAGCCGCACTGTTCAAGCTCGGCCTCGACGCGCGCGCCCATCCTGCGCAGTTCGGGAAGGTACGTCTCCGCGAAGAACTCCCAGATCGGGGCGAACGGCACATGCGTGCCGCCCGTGATCGTGACTGTGGAGGGCGAATCGGCCCGCAGCAGCACTGGGATGAGCGTCTGCGCGACGAGCGTGACGGAACCGGCCGTGCCGATGTCGAACTGGTAGGTGCCGCCCTTGATCTTGCCCGGCTTGAACGACAGGCGCATCGAGCCGGCTTCGTCGCCTTCCACCTGCGCGCCGCAGATCTGCGCGACCGCGCGCACGCACGTGAGATGCTGGCGCTTGAGACCGGGCTTTTCGCGCTTCGCGCGGATGTTCAGCATTTCGAATGGCTTGCCGTAGGCGGCGCTCAGCGCGAGCGAGGTGCGGAGCATCTGTCCGCCGCCCTCGCCCTGCGAGCCGTCGATTCTCACTTCGCTATCCATCATCTTTCCCTTGTTAAAACTTTTTCATTGTTCACAAATCTCAATTGTTCACAAATGCCACCATTGCCACAAATACCAATTAGCCATTTGTGATTTGTGGACAATTGTGACAATTGCGATTTGTGAACAATTTCTCGATCCTACCCCTTCAACGAGGCGAGGGGGACGAGGCGAACGAGCGGTTCTACGAGGTCGAGCTCGGAGGCAATCACGTCCTCGATGTCCTTGTAGGCCTGCGGCGCCTCTGAGAGATCGAGGCGGCCCTTTGCCTTGCCGAAGCCCCTGTACTTGTGCCAGCGCTCGCACACGATGCCGTCCATCGCCTTGTCGCACTCCTCAACGGTGAGCGTGGTGGAGGCGGCGATGCGGCTCATGCGGCGTCCGGCGCCATGCGAGCAGGACATGAACGAATCGGGGTTGCCGAGCCCGCGCACGATGTACGAGGCGGTGCCCATGGAGCCGGGGATGATCCCGATCTCGCCGAGCTTCGCCGAGGTCGCGCCCTTGCGGTGCACGCACACCTTCTCGCCGAAATGCTCCTCGAAGGCGGCGTAGTTGTGGTGGATGTCGATTGTGCGCAGGAACTGCGCGGAGGGGGCGAACTCCTGGAGAGTCGCCATCATGACGTCCATCATCCGGCGGCGGTTCTCCTTCGCGTAGCGGAGGGCGAAGAGCATGTCGGTGAAGTAGTTGTGGCCGGCCTCCTCCTCGATGGGAAGGAAGGCGAGATCCTTGTCCGGCAGCGGAGAGTGGAACCGCTCGCAGAGCCGCGAGGCAATGCGGTGGTAGTGCTCCTCGATTCGCTTGCCTAGGTTTCGCGATCCGGAGTGGATCATGAGCCACACTTTCGAGCCACCCTCGGGATCGCCTGCGCCATCGAGCGCGGTGGTCTTCTGGAGCTCTATGAAATGGTTTCCGCCGCCGAGAGTTCCGAGGTTCATGCGGTCGAGCCTCGATGGCCAGAGGTTGGAGCGCATGCCGTTGTGCGCGGTGTACTCCTCGAAGCCCTCCCAGTCCTGCGTGGTGCGGTGCGACTCGCCCTCGCCCACGGGGATGCGCTCCTTGAGCTTCTCCTGGAACGCGCGGCGGAAGGACATCTCGGCGAAGACCTCTGCGGGGATGTCGGTCTCGGTGGCGATCATACCGCAGCCGATGTCGACGCCGACGGCCGCAGGTATGACGGCACCCTTGGCCGCCACAACGCCGCCGATGGGCATGCCGTAGCCCTGATGCGCGTCCGGCATCAGCGCCACATGGTGCACGAGCGCCGGGTGGTGCGCAAGGTTCACCGCCTGCTTCACGGCGCCTTCCTCGCAGTTCTCGCACCAGCTCTTCACGGGCATCGCGTACCCCTCCTCGAATTTCTCCCATTTCATTGCTTTTTCTCCTTTGCGATACAACTAGCAAATACCATGCCAAGGCTGGGGGAGGGGGGGGGATGGGATGGAGGCGATTTTAGGACAATAGGAGGATTAGGACAATAGGAGAGGACGAGTAGGACAATAAGGCAACAGAGCATTCTGTTGTCCTAGTCGTATTGTCCTATCCTCCTACTCGTCCTATCCTCCTACTCGTCCTACCCCCCTAAAATTATACCATCTATCTTTTTTTCTATGAATCCGGCGGAAGATGTGATAGACTATACGGCATGAAAACGACGGTCATATCGGTTCTCGGCACGCAGAAGGACGCGCATGGCGGCACAGGCCCGGCGCGGTGGGACACGTGGCGCCCGACGATCGGGCTCGTGCAGCAGGACAATCTGCCCATCGACGAGCTGCACATCATCTTCAACAAGGAGCATCGGCTCCTCGCGGAGAGGGTGAAGGCGGACATCAATTCCGTCTCGCCCGAGACGAACGTCGTCTTCGACATCATCCAGCTAAAGGACCCCTGGGATTTCGAGGAGGTGTACGGCAAGTTCTACGACTATGCGAAGGCCCCATGCTTCCACGAGGACGACACGCAGTACTACATCCACATCTCCACCGGTTCGCACGTGGAGCAGATATGCCTCTTCCTCCTGGTGGAGTCCCACCATCTCTCCGCCAAGATCGTGCAGACTTCCCCGCGGGAGGGCCACGTGCGGCACTCCAACGACCCCAAGGGCACGATCAACGTGATCGACCTCGACCTTTCGCGCTACGACAAGCTGGCCAAGCGCTTCGAGATCGAGCGCCAGGACGACCTTTCGT
>CAMOHV010000275.1 GCA_946615275.1 uncultured Verrucomicrobiota bacterium
CTCTTCTCCGGCGGCGAACCCTTCGCCCGCCCCGACATCCGCACGCTCGCCGCCCACGCCAAATCCAAGGGCCTGCGCGTGACCTTCTCCACCAACGGCACTCTCATCGACGACGACTGCGCCGACTGGATCCGCGACCTAGGCGTCGCATACGTCGGCATCTCCATCGACGGCACCGAGGCCGTCCATGACGCCTTCCGCCGCCGCCCCGGCGCATACCGCGCCGCCCTCGCCGCGATCCGCCGCCTCCGCGATCGCGGCGTCAAGGTTGGCCTGCGCGTGACCATGACGCGCGACAACGTCGCCGCCATCCCCGCCATATTCGAATTGATGCGCGCCGAGCGCGTCCCCCGGATCTGCCTCTACCATCTAGTGTACACCGGGCGCGGCAAGGAGATCGCCGAGACCGACCTCACCCACGCCCAGGAGCGCGCCGCGCTCGACACCATCGTTGAGGAGACCCGCCGATCCTTCGAACAAGGCTTCCCCGTGGAGGTCCTCACCGTGGACAACCACTGCGACGGCGTCGCCCTCTACCTAAAGATGAAGGCCGAAGGACACCCCAACGCCGACAAGACGCTCGAACTTCTCACTCTCAACGGCGGCAACTCCTCCGGACAGGGCATCGCCTGCATCTCCTGGGACGGCACAGTCTATCCCGACCAGTTCTGGCGCAACCATCCTGTCGGGAACGTCCTCGAGACGCCATTCTCGCGGATCTGGGGCGATCCGCCGCCGGATTCGCTGCTCGCCCAGCTGAGGCGCAAGAAGGAGTTCGTCAAGGGGCGCTGCCGGAAGTGCCGCTGGCTGGAGCTCTGCGGCGGGAACTTCCGCGCGCGCGGCGAGGCCGTGACCGGCGACATCTGGGGCGAAGACCCCACCTGCTATCTCACAGACGAGGAGATCGGCGCATAGCGGAATCGCCCATGCGCCAGTCATAGCGCAGATCGTCGAGCCTGTCGCCGCCAACCTCCGTAAGCTCGCATAGGAACTGACGCTGGCTCCGATCATGCCGACATTCCACCTCAAGCGTGTTCCACCCTTCCCGCAGCTCTACCGCCATCGGCGCGCCTTTGCACTTCTCCTTTGAAGACCGCAGCCGCCGCTCGCCCACAAACGCCCCGTTCAGGCGCACCTTGATGTCCAACCTGGCGGAGAACGTGCGCGTGGACAGGCGTATCTGCGCCTTGCGCCCCCTCGGAGACCAGATGCGGCGGAATGCGACCAGCGTGTCGTCCGTCCCGCCGAAGAACGACTGGAAAGGTTCTACGTTCCAAGGCGACCCCCAGCCGCAATAGTCCCACGACGGACTCAGCAGCCTCCATTCGCCGCCGTTGTTGCGCGCGCGCCAAGGCGACGGAACCTGAACCGTCTTCCTGAGCATGCCCCCCTTTGCCGTGCGAACGGCCACCGATATCGGCGTGGTGATGCGCTGCGGCGAGCCGCGTACGACGAAATAGCCGCGCTCTCCGTCGAAGAACCGCGGCTCGAAGGCATTCGGCACTGCTGAGACTGAGTTGGTTGCGACGACCCGCCAGCCCTGCGGCAGCTCTATTGACACTTCGCCGCCTTTGAACCCACGCTTCAAGTGCCACGATATCTCATAGTCGAAATCCGATGCGTCCGGCGCGAACGACGCCATGAGCGGCGTCTGATTGACCGAAAGGGCGTCGGCCCGCGCCAGCAGCCTATTCGCCTCATCGCGCACATCCTCGGCGAATGCGGCGGACATCTCACGCTCCCCAAGCGCCTCCGCGAACGCCTGCGCAATGCCCGCATGGCCCAGCCCCCACGATGGATGCACGAAATCGCCGGCTAGATGCGACTTCCAAAGCCGACGCGCCTCGTCGTTGAGCGGATCCAGGACGCGGTCGATCTCAATCACGCCGCATCCAGCCTCAAACGCCAGCGCACGTATGCGCGCGTTCAGCTCGCGCCGCACCTCGTTCTTGCGGGCCTGCGGATCGCACGTGAGCGGGGAAATGGTGGCGAGCAGCACCCGGCGCGCCTTCAGGCGCGAACGAAGCGTGGAGATGAAGGAACGGTATTGTGCGATCCACGCATCGAGCGACGCGGCGTCAGCCGACACCACGGGGCGCAGGATGTCGTTCATCCCGATGAAGACGGCAACGATGTCTGCGCCTCCGTCAAAGACGTCCTTCACGTCCCAGAACTTTCCGCACGTGTCGTAGCGGAAGCCCTTGGAGCGCGTCTTCCTCTCCGTGTCGATCCACGCCGGAAGCTGCCAGCCGCTGAAGCCAAGCGGGATCACCGTGGCGTAGCCGTCTCCGTGAACGCGCGCGATGCCGTTCGTGAGGCGATGCCAGTATCCCCCATCGCGCACGGCAAGCCCCTGGTTGGTGAGCGAATCCCCAAGTATCACGACGCGGTCTCCCCTGCGGATTCCAAGCGTCTCCACTCTGCCAGCGGCGTCGCCGTAGCGTTGCGCAAGATATGCGGCCGCATCAGACGAGAACATCTTGTCCGAGAACTGGCGCCGGTATTCCTCGGAAGACGGATCAGCGGAAAGGCTGCTAGGCGGCAATCTGTAGCGCATGCGTTCAAGAACACCGCCCTCATGTTGTCGGTAGATGTTTCCGCGGAGGCTGAAAGCGCCTTGAGGGGCATCCTCTGAACACGCTATCAGAGGGCCTGTCGAACCGTCGAACACATTCTTCTCAACGGCGAAGCGCGTTGTCGAAGGCGGAGTCACGCCAATCGCCAGAACGGGCGCCTGGCTCTCCCGCCCCACGCACCCCCATCCTCGGCCGGTGCGCAGGCACACGTTGTGCGCAAAGCGGACGTTGTCCACGGAGCTTCCCGCCGCATTGCGCGCATTGTAGTATTCCAGCGCCCAGAAACAGTTCTCTATGCGATTGGACACGAACTCAACATTCGCCATCCGGCAGACGAAATCGTTCCTGTCGTTGCACTGTATGGTCGCGCCGGTGTCGTATATCTGATATATCCAGTTCCCTTCCACGCGGAATCCGTCGCACCCTCCCCATATCTCCACGCCATTGCCGAATCGGGCCGTGCCGAACTTCCATCCCTCGATGATGCTGCCTCCCAGCCAGTCGATCACGCAGTTGCGCACGGTTATGTCCCTGCGCATCCCGGAGCCGCCCACGCCATGCGAGCCGGACAATGTCAGGTGAAGATCCTCTACGGCTATGCCGTCGCCCTTCAGCCAAAGGCAATGCCCATGCTCTCCAATCTCGATTCGACTGAAGCGAACGCCCGGATTGCCGTGGTCGCTGCGCAGTTCAAGGCGATCATCGTGGAAGACATTTCGAAAAGTCAGATCGGCGTCAAGCTGCACCGGCTTGTCGAAAGGCTCATTGCGCTTCGGCAGACGCATGAGGGCGAATCGACGGTCGAACGCGCCGAGGACCTGAGGATCATGGTCGAAGAGGACTATGCCGACATTGTGCAGCCGCTCTGTGCAGCGCCACACATTCGTCTCGTCCGTCTGCCGCCACAGCGACGGATCGGCATAATTGCGGCGCGACGCGCAGATCGTAGGCCTGGGGCCACTGCCCCACGCGCCGTACGTGACGCCGCTCCGTCCCTGTATCGCGCCCCTGAAGAGATCGCCTCGGCGGAAAAGCACCTTGTCGCCTGGCTTCAGCGCAAGCGCGTTGACGCGCCCTATCACATCGCCGTCGTTCGCCGAGAAGCGGTACGTG
>CAMOHV010000276.1 GCA_946615275.1 uncultured Verrucomicrobiota bacterium
CCCGCCCACGTGAGCGCCCACTTGAACGGATTGAAGGAGAACGACGAAAGGCACGTGAAGAAGGCGTAGAAGACGAGCGGCGCGGCCACGAGCGCCGCCAGCGGCCCAAGCGATCCGCCGCCCGCGAAATGCCGATATGCGAAGAACCCCGCCAGCCCCAGGAGATACAGCACGAACAGCGTCGGCACGAAATACCCCGGCCTTCTGCTCGTCGCCGGGAAGCGCTTCACGAAGTAGCCGCGGTGGAAGCCATACCGCCCCAGCTGGCGGAGATGCGGCGCGAAGAGCCTGCGGCGATGGTGGTACACGAGCACCCAGGGGTCGTACAAGATCCGCTTGTGCTCGCCATGCACTATCGCCTCGCAGAGGAGCGTGTCCTCGCCCGGCCAGAAGTCGATGCGATACCCGCCGATGTCGCGGAGCAGCTGCGTGCGCACGAAGAGGTTGCAGCTCGGGTAGTCGTCCACGTCCAGCCGCACGCGCCCGCCCAGATAGCGGTAGCGGTAGTTGCCGGAGACGAACACGTTCTCGTAGACGCGCCCGCCGCACTTCGCGAGGAACGAGTCGCCGGGCGGCGTCACGCCCGGCCCGCCCACGCCGCCGATCGACGGCTCGGAGAAGTACTTCACCGCGTTCTCCAGCCAGCGCGGCTCGGGGTAGGCGTCGTCGTCTATGAACGCCACCACTTCGCCGGTCGCCCTCTCAATGCCGAGATTGCGCTTCTCGGCGGGGCGCACCTTGCCCGTGGGCAGCACCACGAGCTGCTCCGGGGAGAGACCCTCGGGAAGAGGGATCTCGCAGGGAGCGTCGGGGAGGACGATCACCTCGAAGTCGCGGAACGTCTGCTGTCCCATCCCCGCAAGGCACTCGTCCAGCATCCAGCTGCGCGCCGGGCACGCCACCACCACGGAGACGCGCGGCGGCCTCTCCATCGGCGGCGGCACCTCCACCTTCGCGTAGTACCTCAATAGCCGCAGACGGTAGAAGACGGCCAGCGTGTCAATGCTCATGTCGCGCACGGTGCGCGCCTTCAATGCTCCGAACTTCTGCCCGAATCTTATCTCCACCGGCGCCTCGGATATCTTCGCGCCGCGCCCGTAGGCTATGGCGAGAAGCTCCAGGTCGAACGCATACGCCTTCACGAGCATGCGCTCCAGCGCCTCGCCGAGAGGGCGGCGCCTGAAGAGCTTCATGCCCGTCTGCGTGTCGGTGATGGGCAGGCCTATGAAGAGCTTCACAAGCCCGAAGTAGATCGCGCTCGCGAGGCGCCGGTGCCAGGGATACTGCACCACCGAGTCGGGATGGCGCTTGGAGCCCACGACGATGTCGGAGGCGTTGTCCCGCATCGACTCGAAGAACCTGGGGAGCATCCTGGGTGCGATGTCCAGGTCGCCGTCCAGGAGCAGCACGAACGCGCCGCGCGAGGCGCGGAACCCAGCCTTGAGCGCGTTGCCCTTCCCGGCGTTCTGCGCGATGATGACGGGCGTGGTGGTCTCCGGGTGCGCGGCGGAGTAGCGGCGTATCTCGTCGGCCGAGGCGTCGCCGCTGCCGTCGTCCACCGGCACCAGCTCGTACGCGATGCCGCCGCCCTCCAGGCACGCCGCGACGGCGGAGAGGTTCCTCTCGATCTCGCCGCCGAGGTTGTGCACGGGCAGGATGACGCTCAACGTCTCGCGCCCGAGCACCTCCCGCGCCGCGCTCCAGTCAGGCGGCCTTCCGCCGCCAGCGCCCCTGGAAACGGTCTCTTCCACCTTAGCGGACATCCCCGTGGGATCAGTTCGCACCCTTCCTCACCAGGCGCACCGCGAAGCCGCCGCCGGCGGACATCTTCGCCTCTATCGGCTCGCCGGCCTTCACCACGGCCCTGCGGTGCACGTAGTCCGTCGCGTCGCGGTCGGCGTTGATGCCGTCCTCGAATATCTCCGCCTCCCACTCGCCGCCTCCAAGGAACGACGTGGGGAGCTTGAGCGTCTGGGGCGTCCACCCGCAGATGGACGAGGCGTACCAGACGTCGCCCTTGCGGCGCGCCACGGCGGCGAACTTGTCGATGTCGCCCGCGAGGCCCACCGTCTCGTCCCACACCGTCGGGACCGCGCGCATGAAGTTGAAGCACTCCTGGTTGCGGCGGTACTGCGTTGGGGAGTCGCAGAGCATCTGGAGCGGCGCCTCGAAGAGCGTGAAGAGCGCGATCTGGTGGCAGCGCGTCCCCTGCGAGGTGGGGAGCGCGTAGTTGGCCTTGAAGCCGCGCTTCGTCTGGTTGATCATCGAGCCGGGCGTGTAGTCGAGCGGGCCCGCGCTCATGCGCACGAAGACCGTTTTGACGTCGCTTCCGGGCATGTCGTCGAATTTCGTCCACTTCAACTGCTCCAGGCCGTACACGCCCTCGTAGTTGATGACGTTGGGGTAGGTGCGGTGGAGGCCGGTCGGCTTGTGCATGCCGTGGTAGTCCACCAGCAGCCTGTACTGGGCGGCGATCGCGGCAGTCTCCTCGAAGTACTTCTCCACGAACTGGTCGTCGCGGTCCATGAAGTCTATCTTGAAGCCCTTGACGCCGATCTCAGAGTAGCGCTTGAACACCTCGTGCTGACGGCCCACGAGCTGCGGCCAGCTGCACCAGAGGATGATCCCCACGCCGCGCTTCTCGCCGTGCTTGACGATCCCCTCCATGTCGATCGCGGGGTTGATCTCCATCACGCGGAGCGCCTTGGACCACCCTTCGTCCATGATCACGTACTCCACGCCGTTCTCGGACGCGAAGTCGATGTAGTGCTTGTACGTGGCCGTGTTGCAGCCGGCGCGGAAGTCTACGCCCGAGACGTTCCAGTCGTTCCACCAGTCCCACGCCACCTTGCCGGGCTTCACCCACGACGTGTCCTTGAGACGGCAGGGGGTGGCGAGCGCATAGACTATGTCGCCCTCCACCAGCTTCGCGGCGCATGGCGCGATCGCGAAGACGCGCCACGGGAACGAGCGCGCGCCGTCGGTCTCGGCCAGATAGTCGAAGCGCTTAGTGATGCGCCTCTGGCGCTGGTTGTTCACGATGGACGCCGGATCGGGGTAGCGCGCCATGCACGCCGAGAGGCGCGCTCCGTCTCCCTCGCGCTTCGCGAGGTTCCACCCCGGATAGTCCAGGAGGTCGCTCTCCTCCACCACAAGGCACGTGCCGTCGTCGTACTGCGCGAGGAGCGGCAGGTAGCAGATATGCTCCTTCTCCGGCGGTATGGTCCCCGCCGTGAGCTTCTGCGTCACCGTCTCCCAGCTGTTCTGGAGCTTGTCGCCCTTGTACGACCCGTGCTCGAAGTTGACGTACGTCGTCACGTCCTTCGAGGGGAACGTGACGCCGGCCTCCTCGGAGAGCACCTTCACCTTGCCGGGGAAGGACGTCACGAAGCGGTACGCCACGCCGTCGTTGCGCGCGCGCAACACCACCTTCCACCCGCCCTTGAACGAGACCGTCGCCTCGTTGGCCTCCTCGGATACTGACGACTTCTTGTATATGGGCGTGGCGACAGTTCCCTTGACGGCCCTGGAGCCCTTCGACTCCACCACGGCGCCTGCCGCGCCGAGCGTCCCCTTCCCCTCGATCGTGATGGAGAGGGGCGTCGGGGCTATGAGCGTCTTTCCGGAGCGCAGCACGCTGTATGAGAGCCCGCCGTCGGTG
>CAMOHV010000277.1 GCA_946615275.1 uncultured Verrucomicrobiota bacterium
CCGAGCCTGAGGCGCCTGCCATGCCTACGCCGGCGCAGACGATCGTCTACTGGCCGTTCGACAACGCCGGCGGCGACGCCGTGCTGGCGCCGGGCTACGGTCCGCGCGGCTTCGACCTGCGCTACAGGACGGACGGCGGGCAGACTGGCTCCGGCGCCATGGCCAGGATGCGCGTCCCGCAGAAGGCCGTGACGTTCTCCCGCATCAACTCCGGCTCGGTGGTTCTGGCGGAGAACGCCTACATGCGGGCGCGCTATCTGGGCGACCGGCTCTCATCGGACGAAGCCTTCACGGTAGAGGGGTGGCTCATGTGGGACGGGGCCGCGCGGGGCGGGGAGGTGGTCGTATGCGGACTGTACGACACGACGTCCGACGCGGCCGGGCGATGCGGATGGAAGTTGACGATCGACGACGCCGGATCCAAGCCCCTGTTCGGCATCTACGCCCGCAGCGGCAAGAACTTCACGCCCATGGCGAAGGGGCTGTTCCCGGGGTGCGCGGCAAAGCCCGGCGAATGGCAGCACGTGGCGCTTGCGTACGACCCGAAGGCAGGGGTGCGCGGAGAGTGGACGCTCTACGTGGACGGCAAGACGGCGGGAACAGTCGCAAACGAGTGGTACGACGGCACGAAGCCGGCGGCCGCGTCGTACTTCCGCTTCGGGCGCATGATCGACTCCGCCGCGACCGGATTCTCCGGCGGGCTTGACATGTGGCGCGTGACGTCTGGCGCGCTGACGCCGGAGGAACTTCTGCACGTGCCGATCGGCGGCACGCTGTTGATGCTGCAATGAGGAAGAAGGGGGATCGGGCATGCATGAAACTACTGGAAGGACGCGGCGGCTTGCCGCCGTGCTGATGGCGGCTGCGGCTTCCGCTTCCATCGCCGGCGACGGCGTCTTCAAGGGTGGCCTTTGGCGGGAGTTCGTCTACGACAAGCCGACCACGCTCCCGATAGTCTTCGGCGGCATGAGCCGCTGCAAGGACGCGAACGCGCAGGAGTACTGCGTGTTCCTCGACGTGTGGCACGAAGACGGAACGCCCGTCTGGGCGCTGCGCGCCGACTGGGCGCAGGGCACGCACGGATGGGAGAGGACGGCCGGAGCGTATGTGCCGCAGAAGCCGGTGAAGCGCATCCAGATGCATGCGTTCCTCCGCAAGGGATCGGGATGGGCGGAGTTCAAGGATCTTTGGCTTGAGCGGCGCGAGGGAGAGGGGGACGTGCTGGCGACGGTGCGGCGCACCACGCGCCCGTACGGAGAGGGGGACGTGCTGACGGCAGATCTTTTCGTGGGGCGCAAGACGGTGCGAAGGCAGATTCCGCTCGACGGCCCGTCCTTCCAGTTTCGCGACACGCTTGCCCCTGGCGAATGGAAGGTGTGGACAGCGGACTCGATGCGCAGGATAACCCCGCTCACGTTCCCGGACGCGCAGGAGCGCGCGGCCGCCCCGGAGGCGCGCATCTCCCTGGCGCGCAGGGAAAGCGAGAGCTTCCAGGTGCAGGTGACGACGGGCGAGGACGTGGAGTGGACGCAGGGCGGCGTGACGCTGCCCGTGCTGCGCGACTCGCGCGGCGAACCGCTGAAGGGAACCGTGGAATGGCGGCGGGTGGGATACGTCGCGCGCGAGCCGGGATACAATCCGCATCCGCTCGGAGCGCCGGAGAGCGAGACGTGGCTGCCGGACCCGCTTCTGCCGCCGGCCCCGTTCCGCGTAAGGCGCGGCTCCACGCAGGGGCTCTGGTTCACCGTGCACGCCGCGCCGGACGCCGCGCCTGGCGAATACTCCGGCAAGGCCGTCGTGACCGAGCGCGGCGAAAGGCGCGCCGAGGTGCGCGTACGCGTGACGGTGGAGCGCGCGACGCTCCCCGCGACGTTCGGCATGCCCACCGCGTTCTGCGTGATGGACGGGTTCACCAGGGCGCAGTATCCGGGACGCTTCGCGGAGAAGAAGCGCGAGTCGTGGGACTTGATGCTTGACTACCGCCTGAACCCCGACGACATATCGCGCACTTCGCCGCCGGACGTGGCCGACCTCCTCCACGCGCGCGAGCGCGGCATGAACCGCTTCAACATCCTTAACATCGTGCCGCCGCCGAAGGATCCGCGCGCGAAGTGGGTGTGCTACACGCCGCCCGAGGCAACCGAGGATCCGGCGTTCTATCCGTCCTTCAAGGCGCGCCTGGCCCCGTACGTGGCGGAGCTGAGAAGGCACGGCCTCGAGAAGATGGCGTACCTCTACGGCTACGACGAGCGCCAGAGCGAATACTACCCCGGCATCGACGCGATCTGGAAGAGGCTCAAGACCGACTTTCCCGACATCCCCGTGATGACAACGGCCATGATGTACAGGGACTACGCGGCGGGAAGGACGAATCTGCCGTGCCTGGTGACGACGGACTGGTACTGTCCGCTCACGAGCGTGTACAGGAAGGACGTCTCGGACGAAATGCGCAGGATGGGCAAGCAGGTGTGGTGGTACGTGTGCTGCGCGCCGCATCATCCGTACGCCAACATGGCGTCGATCGAATATCCGCCCATCGAGGGGCGCCTGCTAGGCTGGATGACGCACCTGTACCGAGCGGACGGACTCTTGTTCTGGCACGTCAACTACTGGAACCAGCCGTGCGTGGACGAGCGCGACACCTTCCTGACCGGATGGAGGACCGGCAACTCGCTCAGGATGCCCGGCGACGGCGTCCTGCTCTATCCGGGCAAGGATCACATCCTGCCTTCGATACGCCTTGCGCAGGTGCGTGACGGCGTGGAGGACTACGAGCTGCTGCAGCTTGCGGCCGCGAAGGCCGGGGCGGACGCCGCCGACTGCGAGAGCCGGAGCCTGATACGCTCGCTCACGGACTTCTCGCGGTCTCCTGGCGAGCTCCGCGCCGCAAGGTCCCGCATCTTCGGCAAGCTGCTCCGCTAAGCCAGCCCGTTTCTCCTCCCAAACGCTCCGGCAGCACCTTTCAGCATGTTGCCTCGTTTCGCCTTTTTTGATATACTGTCTTCCGTCAGGGCAGGAGGTGCATCAAGTAGATGACTAACGAAAGACTGACAGAAGACATAGTGCGGACACATTTCAAGGGAGACCCTCTCTTCAAGTCAATACGGCTTGAGGAACAGAGGTCTTACAGCCGAAGCGTGACCCGACTCCTTAAGACAGCCTCGAAGACTGGAGGCAAGGGGGCGGGGATGCCGGAGTTCATAGTCACGTTTCCGTCCGATTCGCGCTATCTCATCGTGATCGAGTGCAAGGCGACCCCGGCGCAGCACGAAAGCCCGCAGCGCGACAGGCCGGCGAACTACGCAGTGGATGGCGTGTTGACGTATGCCAGGGCGCTGTCCGCGGAATACGACGTGATTGCAGTGGCCGTGAGCGGGCAGACCGGCGAAGAGCTGCGCGTCTCGCAGTTCCTGTGGCGGCGGGAGGCGGAGCAGGCCGAGGAGATGTCCGGCCATGCGCTTCTTTCCGTCAACTCCTATCTTCACCTTTTCGACAACGAGCAGTTCGCGGACACGCTGCGTACGGCTGACATCGTTCAGAAGGCCATCGAGCTGAACGAGGAGTACAACAACTACTCCATCAACGAGACGATGCGCAACACGATGGTAAGCGCGATCCTCCTCGCGCTCATCAACAAGCCGTTCCGCGCGTCCTACGAG
>CAMOHV010000278.1 GCA_946615275.1 uncultured Verrucomicrobiota bacterium
CGGTGTGGTCGGGCATGTAGTCGTCCGGGTTGTGGGTGATGATGAAGTCCGGCTGGGCGTACTGTATCACCTCCACCACCTTGTTGCGGCTCTCGGCGTTGTCGGAGTAGATGTCGAGGTCGCCGAAGAAGCCGTCCAGCACCTCGATGCCGGCGAGGCGGCCGGCCTCGCGGGCCTCGGCGGCGCGCATGGGGACGAGCTCCTCGGGGGGGATCACGACATGGCCCAGCGAGCCGGTGCAGAGGTGCGCGGTCACCACGCGGTCGCCGCGCTTGACGCACTTGGCGAGCGTCCCGGCGCAGGCGATCTCCAGGTCGTCGGGGTGGCATCCGATCGCAAGGACGTTCATGTCGCGCTCCCCACAGCCGTGGCCTGGGTCTTAGCCGACTCGCCCTTCTTGAACACCTTGGGCTCGGGCCCTACCCACTTCGCGCCGATCGAACGCAGGAATTCTATCTCCTTCGGCTCCGGGGGGCGCCCGTATTCGCAAAGCTCGAAGACCTCCGCGTAGCGGGGGCCCTTCCCGCCCCAGGCCTCGTCCAGCTCCTTGCGATGGCGGCGTCCGTTGCCCTTGGGGCGGCCCGGCATCAGCTTGTCGCGCAGGAACGCGATGCGCCCTGCGTGGTCGGAGGCGGGCGGGATGTCCACGGCGGGGTCGAACCCGCGCTCGGGGGGAAGCCACTCGAACTCCTGCGACTCGTGGCAGGCCCAGGCCTCGAGGAGGACGTCGAGGACGTCGTCGTCGCTCACCATGAGGTCGGCGCGGAACGGACGCGGCTCGCTGAAGCCGTCGCCTCCGTACATGATGAAGGGAAGCGTCTCCGGGACTGGCGTCTCCGGGCAGTAGAGCGGCACGCCGATGAGATACGCCGCGTCGCGGACGGCGAGGCCCACGGCGCGGTGGTCGGCGTGGTAGTCGCTGCAGCGGTGGGTGATCAGGAGGTTCGGTGCCTCCTGCCGGATCAGGCGCGTGATGCGGTTGCGCACCTCCATCGTTGCCTGTATCTCGCAGTCGTGGTAGCCGAGCACGAGGTACTTGTTCACGCCGAGCACCTTGGCGGAGGCCTGCGTCTCAGCGTAGCGGCGCGCCGCGAGAGCGGGCGAGCTCATCCACTGGTGCCCCTTGTCGCCGTTGCAGCACGAGACCATCACGGCCTCGCCGCCGGCCTTGCAGACCTTGTGCGCGATTGAGCCGGCCTGGAAGTCGGCGTCGTCCGGGTGCGCCCCGATGAACATCACCTTGAAAGGCTTCTTGCCGAATATCCTGGTGGTGGTGCCGGGGATGCGCGGATCGAGGCCCGCGTAGTGCGTCTTCTTGCCGAATATCGGCTTGGACTCCAACTCGGAGACAGAATCGCCCTTGGCCGTTTCCGGCACGCCCCCCACGGCCGCGGCAAGCGCCGCGCCGGCGAGGAAATCTCTGCGGTTTATGCTCATTCCAATTCCTTTCCTTTTGTTTCGGGCATGAGGAACACTGCCCAGAAGATCATCGTTGCGAGGCAGACGCCGAAGAACGAGAATATCATCCACGGCGGGCACCTCTCGAAGAATATCGGCAGAACCATCGTGAGCGCGGCGGCGCACACCCAGTTCACGAATATGCCCGTGGACTGCCCCTGCGAGCGCAGCCTTGTGGGGAACAGCTCGGAGAGGAACACCCACAGCACCACTCCCTGCCCCAGCTGGTAGAACACGACGAACACGAACACGCAAGCCGATGCGAGAAACCCGGCGTTCGACGCGAAGCCCGCCGCGCACCCGAAGTGCGCCAGGACGCATCCGGAAAGGCCGGTTATTATCAGCTTGCGCCTTCCGATGCGGTCTATGAGGACGAGCCCCAGCACCGTGCCGACGCAGGAGATCGCGCTCATGCACGCGGTGACCGCGAGGGCGGTCGACTCCGCGCACCCGGCCATCTGGAAGATGCGCACGGCGAAGTACATGACCGCGTTGATCCCCGAAAGCTGGTCGTAGGCCGATATCGAGACGGCCAGGAAGAGAAGCATGAAGTTCTTGCGGGAGAAGAGCCCGCCTACTCCCTCCGCCTTGGCGGCCGGCGGCGCGGACTTCATCCTCCGCCAGCTTTCGCTCTCCTTGATGAACGGCACAAGCGCCATGAACGCGGCGGCCGGGACCACCATCGCGCCGAGCATCCACCGCCATGTGGCGTCGCCAAGATGCAGCGACTCGATCCCCCAGTTGGCGAGCTGGGAAGCGATCATGCCCACGATGATGTTTATCTGGAATAGCCCGCCAAGCGTCCCGCGCCGCTCCGGCGGCGATATCTCGGCAATGTACACGGGCGCCGCGATGGAAGAGACGCCCACCGCGACGCCGCCGAAGAACCGCGACGCCATGAGGTCCCACGGCCCAATCGCGAAGCCGCTCGTGAGGGCCGTCGCGAAGTACATCACGGCGCAGCTGAAGAGCGACGCCTTGCGCCCCACGGCGTCGGTGAGGCGCCCCCCGAGGAGCGCCCCCGCGACGCACCCCCACACGCATGCGCTCGCCACTGCGCCGTGGAGGAACCCTGAGAGGCCGAATATCCGCTGGATCTGCTGTTCGCAGCCGCTGATGACGGCCGTGTCGTAGCCGAACAGGAACCCGCCCAGCGCGGCCACGACCACGTTGAACATCAGCATCCTTCCAACGGACACGGCCTTGTCCATGGCGCACCTCAGTTGGCTTCGGCCACAAGCGGGCCGGCGAGCTCCTTAAGGTAGAAGAGGCGGCCGGGGAGCGTCGGGATGTAGGAGGAGGTGACGTGGCGCGAAGGCCCGTAGCGGAGAGTCATCCAGAAGCTCATGCCCTGCCACTGCATGCCGCGGCCGAGCGCGCCGTCGGCGCCGCCGATCGCGTAGTCGGCCTTGAACATGAGGCCTGGGCCGATGGTGTTGGCGCGGCAGGGGACGAGCGTGGTGCGGCTCTTGAAGGAGGTGATGGCGTTCTGCTCGATCGTGAGCGGATGGAGCTGCACGCCCACGCGGTAGGGCTGCTCAAGCCATTCGGCGTCGGTCTTGAACTCGGCGCCGATCATCGGCTCCCAGAAGGCGATGTGGCACATGCGGCCGATGCCGTACACCAGGACGAGTCGCGCGCCCTCGGCGCGTAGCGCGGCGAGCTTCGCGGGATAGGTGGGGAGGTTGGCCTTGGTGGCGAAGTTGCGGTGGTCGGGCGGGACGGTGAGCTTCCCGAGCGGGTTGTAGAGGGCCTGCTCCATCGCGAACTGGAAGGAGGCGTCGCCCACGAGCGTGTTGCCCTTGCCGTCGGCCCACTCGTCCATGTTGAAGCACCACACGTGGCGGCAGTCCTGCTTCCACTCCTTGAGGAAGTAGACGGCCCACTTGTACATGCCCATCGGCCCCACGGGGAGGATGAACACGATCTTCTGTCCTTTCTGGGCGGCCTTGCGGATCTCGTTTGCGATCTCGTGGCCCATCTTCACGTCGAACTCGCGCACGTCCTCGCACGCGACCGGTGAGAATCCCTTGTTCCAGAACTTCTGGCGCACGCCTGCCTCGGACGGGCGATGCGCGCAGCATCTGTCGATCTTCTTCATGTCCCAGCCGGCGGGATAGAACCCTTCGAGGAGGGAGCCTTTTACGGTGCTCATGAAATCCATGCTGATTCTCCTTTTGGTT
>CAMOHV010000279.1 GCA_946615275.1 uncultured Verrucomicrobiota bacterium
CCGTCTTCCACAGACTGTTGCCGATAGTATAGCAAATCGTGCCGTCCCCCGCAAAGGTCAAAATGACTCAGATGTCAACGGCGCGTTTTTGCCAGAAAGAACAGGAGAAGATCGACCCTCAGGAACCTCCGCTCTACGACCGCAGGTTGCGGCGGAAGTCGCGCATGGTCATCGAATAGCGCTTCTTGAAAAGGGTCTTGAGGTAGATGGGGTTGGCGAAGCCGCAGTCGAGCGCAATGGCATCGATCGCCTCGCGTGTCTCCACCAGCCGTCGGCGCACCTCCGCCAGACGGCGCTCCATGATCGCATCCAGGATGGTGCGCCCCTGAAGCTGGCGAAAGCGCATGTCGGCGAGGCGGCGCGAACAACCGAGATGGGCGACGACATCCCTGACGCCGATGCCCTCGAGGGCGTGGGCGTCGATGTAGGCAACCGCCCGCTGCACCAACCGCCCGGCATGGGAGATTTCCGCCGTCGATTCCCGCCGGACGATGCGCTTGATGCCTGCCAGCAGCGTTCGCGCGGGAAGCGGATGGGGCGCGCGCATCATCTCGTCCAGCGCCTTGGCCGCCGCGAACCCCTCCTCCTCGAAGTCCGGCTGGATGGACGACAGGCGCGGACGGGCGTTTTCGCAGATCAGCGTGTCGTTGTCGACGCCCAGCACGGCAAAGTCACCGGGCGCTTTCAGCCGCCGCGCCCTCAGCCGCTCCAGCAGCGCGAAAGCCGTGTCGTCGTTCGCGGCAAAGACGGCCGTTCCCTTCTTCAGGCGCACGACGTCAACGGGGTTGTCGAGTTCTGTGCACCAAAGACCGTTGTCCCTGAGCGCATCCCGAAATGCGGCAAACCGCGCCGCGCTCCAGGCGGGCTTCCCGACGGCGTGCAAAAATGCGTACGCGCGCGCGATCCCCTGCCCCATGAGGTAGGTGGCCGCTGCGCGTCCGATGTCGCGCGCGGAGTTGTGCAGGCGCACGAGGTTCGCCGTGCGCGCGGCGAGCGCATCGTCCGCGACATCGGCCAGCACCGTCGGGACGTCCGTCACGGCCAGCGGCGCGAGGTCATTTTCCGCCCCCGGGATGGACAGGATGAACCCGCGTGCGCCCGCCTCCTGCGCATGAAGAAGGCGCGCACGCGTCAATTCACCACGCGTGCGGACAAATTCGATGTCCCAAGGCGCGGCATCGCCATAGCGCTCCGACAGGTAGCTGAAGATGCCGGCCAGCTTGCCCTGCCCCGCAATCCCCGCCATGCGCAACGCGACAAACACCTTCTTCCTTTGTTTCGCGGACTGAGCTTTCATGCGCACCATTGTATCAAATGGTCGCGCGCCACCGCAAGGCGTTTGCTCAAAAGATGAGTTTTATGTGCCGGATCCTGTACGTCCCGAAAACGGCAATTGTAGTATAATACAGTCCTCCAGCAACCAAAGACATGCAGCGACAGGACCAAAACGCCATGAACATCAACAAGATCAATCCCGCCACGCTCAAGATCACCGACATGCGGTTCGCCGACATTGACGGGGCGCCGAAGCGCTGCACGCTCATGAAGCTCTACACGAATCAAGGCCTCGTCGGCTACGGCGAAGTCCGCGACGCGAGCTCGCGCACGTACGCGGCGATGCTGAAAAGCCGCATACTCGGCGAGAACCCGTGCAACGTCGAGAGAATCTTCCGCCGCATCAAGCAGTTCGGCGGCGACTCGCGACAGGCCGGCGGCGTCTGCGCGGTCGAACTCGCGTGCTGGGACCTCTGCGGCAAGGCGTGGGGGCTTCCGGTGTGGCAGCTCCTCGGAGGAAGGTGGCGAGACGAGATTCGCTGCTACTGCGACACCGATTCCGAAGGCGGCGGGCGCGACATGGGCGCGGCGCTCAAGGCGCGCATGAAGATGGGCTTCACCTTCCTCAAGATGGACCTCGGCATCGAGCTTCTGACCGACGTCAAGGATGCGCTCGTCGCGCCGCTCGGCTACCTCGACTACATGCGGAAGATGAAGCGCGTCGTGCAGACGCCGCACGGCTCCATCGATCCGCGCACGATGCGCGGCGAGGCGTTCGAGCTCTTCACGACCGCGCACGGACACACCGGCATCCACATCACAGAGAAGGGGCTCGACTACCTTGAAAAGTACATGGCGGACGTGCGGGACGTGATCGGGTGGGAGGTGCCGATCGCAATCGACCATCTCGGGCACATCCCCTACGAGGACTGCGTGCAGCTCCTCCGGCGGCTGGAGAAATACCATCTTTCGTGGGCCGAAGACGTGCTGCCGTGGCGCAACACGGAGCAGTGGCGCCAGCTCCACGCCGCCACGACGACGCCGCTCGGCACCGGCGAGGACATCTATCTCAAGGAGGATTTCAGGCCCCTTCTCGAGTCGCATGCGCTCGCGGTCGTCCATCCCGACCTCCTGACGTGCGGCGGCATCATGGAGACGAAGAAGGTCGGCGACATGGCCGAGGACTTTGGCGTGCAGATGAACATCCACATGGCCGAGTCGCCCATCGCGTGCATGGCGGCGGTCCACGTCGCGGCGGCGACGCGCAACTTCATGGCGCTCGAACTCCACTCCGTCGACGTGCCGTGGTGGGGCAACCTCGTCAAGCCCGCGCTCTCCTACAAGGGCGGTTTCATCAAGGTCCCGACGGCACCCGGCCTCGGCATCGACGAGCTGAACGAGAGGCTCATCAAGAAGCAGGCCTGCGCCGACTTCCCGCCGCCGTGGACGCCCACGAAGGAATGGGACCGGGAGTGGTCCAACGACCGCCGCTGGAGCTGATCGCGTCTCGCGTGCAGCGTCTCACGTCAAAGGATGAAATCACATGCTGAAGGAAAAATTCGATCTCACCGGCAAGGTAGCCCTCGTCACCGGTTCCACGCGCGGGATCGGCAAGGCGATCGGCGACGCGTTAGAGGAATACGGCGCGAAGGTGATCCGCCACAACACGAAGGTGTGCGACCTCGCGGACCCCGCCGCCATCGACGCGTGGTTCGACGCGCTCGAGAGGGACGGCCTGCTTCCCGACATCCTCGTGGCGAACGCGTCCACCCAGGCGAAGATACCGTGGACGGAGTTTCCGCTGGACGAGGCGCGAAAGGAGATGCAGGTGAACTTCTTCGCGACGCTCAGGATGTTCCAGCGGTGCTATCCGAAGATGAAGGCGCAGAAGTGGGGGCGGCTCATCGTCGTCGGCTCCGTGAACGAGCGCCGTCCGCATCCCGACATGTGCGTCTACGCGGCGACGAAGTCGGCGCAGGAAAATCTTGTCCGTGGCATCGCACGGCAGGTCGCGGCGGAGGGCATCACCGTCAACAACCTCTGTCCGGGCGTCTTTCTCACCGACCGCAACAAGGACTGCCTGAGCGACCCCGTCTACGGCAAGCGCGTCACGGACGCGATTCCGCTGCACGATTACGCCGTGCCGGAAGACGCGGCGGGAACGGCGCTGCTCCTCGCCTCGGACGCGGGGCGCTACATCACCGGCGCGACGATCATGGTCGATGGCGGGCTGTCGATCCCGGGATAGACGAGACAGTACAGGAATTGGAAACAATCGAATTAGGCGCGCCAACAGAAAGGAAAAAAGAAATGCCCTCACTCGCCGATATGCGCACCAAGGCCAAGGAAGCCGGCCTTATGAA
>CAMOHV010000280.1 GCA_946615275.1 uncultured Verrucomicrobiota bacterium
AGTTGCTTTCGGCGTGTTTTTTTGGCATAATATATCAATTCATGTTCGGTTTTCTAGGCAGAAAGAAAAAGCAGGGGCCCGTGATATGCGCGCGCCCCGATCATTGCATCTCGCGCGCCAACATCGATCCGGCCGCGCTTAAGGTGCTTTATCGTCTGCATGGACTGGGCTACACGGCGTATCTCGTGGGCGGCGGAGTGCGCGACCTCCTTCTTGGCCGGACGCCCAAGGACTTCGACGTGGGCACCAGCGCCACCCCCTCCGAGGTGAAGCGCGCCTTCCGCAACTGCTTCTTGATCGGGCGGCGCTTCCGCCTCGCCCATGTGCGCTTCGGCGACAAGATCATCGAGACCGCCACGTTCCGCCAGAACTCGCAGACCGTCGGCGAGATCATAGAGCACGCCGAGGACGGGCCTTTCGAGGACAACACCTTCGGGACGCCCGAGACGGACGCCAACCGCCGCGACTTCACCGTGAACGGCCTCTTCTACAACATCGACGACTTCTCTGTGATCGATTGGGTGGGCGGGCTGGAGGACCTCAAGAGGAAGGTGATCCGCTCGATCGGCGATCCGATGATCCGCTTCCGCGAGGATCCAGTCCGCATGATGCGCGCAATAAAGTTCGCGAGCCGCCTCGACTTCACCATCGAGCGCAAGACGGACCGCGCGATGCGCAAGCTGCACTCATGCATACTGACGGCCAGCGTGCCGCGCCTCTGCGAGGAGGTGTTCCGCCTCTTCTCGTTCGGCTGCTCGGAGAAGGCGTTCCGCATGATGTGGGAGTACGGCCTCATGGGAGACCTGCTGCCGGAGCTGTCGCGGTTCATAGACGAGGACGGCGGGAAGAAGTCCGCCACTTGGAAGTACCTTGAAGTGCTGGACCGGTACGAGCGCGCGATGCACGATCGCGGCTACGAAGTGACGAACGGCCTGCGCGCGGCGGTGCTCTACACGGCGATGGCGAATAAGACAGGCTCGAAGGAGGCGCTAGACTCCATGCGCCGCGTCCTCTCCATCCCGAAGGTGACATACTTCTCGGCGATGCTTTTCATAGACTCCGTCAAGCGGCTCACCACGCCGCCCTCGAAGGTGGGGCGCGGCAGGAGATTCGCTTTCCACCGCGACTTCCCGGACGCGCTGGACTACAACCGCATAGTGGCGCGCGCGGAAGGGCGCGACGAAAAGACTCTCGATCAGTGGGACGAGGTGTCCCGCAAACCCAGCAAAGAACAAGGTGACAGAAATGAGCGAAGAAAAAGAGACAATAGAACCTGAACTTCCAGCCTTCGTGAAGAAGGCGCCGGAACTCATCCCGCTTTGGGACTGGTGGGTCAAGGAGGGGAAATCCACCCTGGTGACGCTGGGCGTGGTGGCGCTGCTTGTCGCAGGGTACTACGGCGGGCGCAACTGGTACAGGGCCAGATACGCCGCCGCCAACCAGGCCCTCGCCGGCGCGTACACGGCCGAGGATCTCGAGGCCGCTGTGTCGTCGTACGGCTCCACGAAGATCGGCCCCGCGATCAAGCTGCGCCTCGCGAAGACGTACTACGACGCCGAGCGATATGAGGACGCTCTCTCCGTCTACGACGGCCTTGTCGGGAAGAAGTTCGCCGACGGCGCTCTGGACGACATAGTCGTAATCGGCCGCGCGTACTGCCTCGAGGGCCTCGGCAAGTTCGCCGAGGCGCGCGATGCGTTTAGCGCATACGCCGCCGACGAGGGCAAGAAGGATTCCTACCTTCTTCTCACCGCCCAGCTCGGCGCCGCCCGCACCAAGGCGCTCGGCGGCGAGAAGGACGCCGCGATCAAGGACCTCGAGGCCCTCAAGGCGTCGAAGAAGGACGACTCGCTCGCCGAGAACCGCATCGACCGCCTCATCGACATGCTGAAGCGCTACGACCCCAACCGCAAGGCCCCGTCGCTCTTCGATGCCGCGAACGCCGCCGAGAAGGCCATCAAGAAGGAAGCCGCCGCCAAGCCCGAGGCGAAGCCCGCCGCCAAGACTGAAGCAAAGCCCGCTGCCAAGCCCGAGCCCAAGCCTGAAGCGAAGCCCGAAGCCCAACCCACGGCCAAATAATTCTCAATTCTCAATTCTCAATTCCAAGTCCGTCCATGTCAAAGCCAATAAACATAATAGTCTGCGGTTCGCTTGTGCCTGATCCGCTCCAGACTCTTGAGCCGGTCTCGACGCCACAGGGCCCCGGGCTCAAGAACGAGAACATGCTGCCGTCGGTCCTCGACCCCTGGGCGGCCTGCGCGCTCTACGAGGCGGCGAACCTCGCGAAGCAGCGCCCCGGCTCGAAGGTGACGCTTGTCGCGCTCGGCCCCAAGGCGAAGCTGCAGCAGCTGATGATGACTGTCGCCCAGAAGGCGCCGTTCGAGCTGGTCGCGGTGAACGCGCCCGCCGGCGGCTTCACGGACGCTGCGGAGACGGCGGCGGAGCTCGCGAAGGCCATCTCCGCCATGCCCGGCCTCGACCTCTCGTCCACGCTTCTCTTCGGCGGGTGCGCATCCGCCTCGCGCGACCAGGGCGTGACGCTCCAGTTCGTCGCCGAGAAGCTCGGCATCGGCGAGTTCTTCATGGCCGTGGACGAGCTGAAGCTGGCCGACGACGATTCGTTCACGGTCCTAGAGCGCGTGGAGGGCGGCAAGTATCTCTCCTCCACATGCAGCGGATTCCCCGCCGCGGTGGGTTGGGCCACGGGCAGTCTGCCCGAGCCGCCGAACAACCCGCAGACGGGCATGATGAACATGCGCGGCGTGATGCCGGCGTTGATGAAGGCGCCCATGGCGAACGTTGGCGTGGGCGGAATCGCCTACGAGAAGACGGAGGTGCCGTCTGCGAAGCGCGACACGCGCATAGTGAAGGACATGCCGGTCGATCAGATCGCCGCCGAAATAGTGGAGTGGATCAAGCAATGAACATCAAGGCTTTCACATTGGATTCGATCGAGGGCACGTACGCGAAGGACGTGCCGGCGTTCGCCGCGGCGCTCAAGGCGTCCGGCGCCGATTTGATCCTCGTCCCTGGGACCTCGCGCATCAAGCGCTCGATGCCTGCGGCGGCGATGCGCGCGGGCGCGGCCGTGGACACCAACATCGTGGACGTTGCCGTGGAAGGGGACAAGGCGACTGTCTCGCGCTGGGCCTATCGCCAGCGCATCTTCTGCTCCTTCACGCGCTCCGCGCGCCCGTGGGTGGTCGTGACCGACCCCGCGCTCTTCCCCGAGATCTGCGCGAAGCTTGGCGTGCAGCCGGCTCCGCTCCTCGCCGATGAGTCCGCCGCGTCCGCCGAGACGCGGACTCGGCTGAACGGCCTCGTCTCCGCGTCAGGCGGCGGCGAATCGACGATCCGCCCCGACGCCAAGCTGCTCTTCGTGGCCGGCGCGGGCTGGACCAAGAAGCAGGCCGACGGCGCGGCGCATCTCCCCGAGGCGGCCGGAATAATCACCGGCTTCCTCGCGAAGTCCGGCGCCTCCCTCGGCTCGTCCAAGTCGCTCGTCGACATGCCCGAGGCCGCCGATGCGTTCTCGTTCATGAGCCACATGAACCAGGTCGGGCAGACCGGCGCCACGCCGCGCCACCCCAAGGGCCTCGCCACCTGCTGCCACGGCGAGGAGCCGCA
>CAMOHV010000281.1 GCA_946615275.1 uncultured Verrucomicrobiota bacterium
CCCACATCCCCGCCAAGGCCACCGGTGACGAGCGCGTCTTCACCGGCAGGATCGACTTCCCGGGCCGCGTTGTGTCGCACGACTTCGAGGTGTCGGCTCCTGGCGAATACACTTTCGAACTCTACGCCCGCAGATGCGGTTCGCCGCTCGACGGAGTGGTGAAGCTATACGGCCCAGTCTCGTTCCTCCCGCAGCAGATGATGAAGCCCGTTGCGGTGTGGGACGACGTGACGAACAAGTTCCACGCGGGAAGCGTGCCGCAGGCGGAGAGCGATCCATGCGGGACGTGGAAGTTCAAGGAGACGGGGAAGTACCGCGTCGCGGTGTCCGACTCCGGCGGCTCAGGCGGGCCGAACTTCGACTACACGCTCCGCGTCTCCCCGGCGGGGCCGTCGTTCGCGGCATACGCGCTGAAGTCGTCGTTCATGCTGCGTCCGGACGGCTCTGGACGGGTGCCGTTCAAGGTGGCGGTGGTGAGGCGCGGCGGCTTCGCCGGGCCGGTGAGGCTGGACGACGCGGAGGGCTTCTCTTTCGACCGCCGCGAGATACCGGCGGGGTCCAACGACTACGAGGTGGTCGTTTCCGCGAAGGGCGGGTCCGGGCCAGGAATGCGCCTCGCGCAATTCACCGCTACGGCCGAGGTCGCCCCCGGGCGCACGCTCACCGTGCCCGTCACGCCCACCGACGAGGCGCAGCAGGCGTTCGCCTACACGCACCACCTCCCGGCGCGCGCCTTCTACTTCTACGCGCCCAAGCCTTCGCCGCCCGTCACGGAGATGCCGGAGTGGATCGCCATGCCGGCCGACAAGCTGTTCCCGAAGCGCATCGTGCTCCCCACGCTGGAGTTCCCTAAGAAGGCCAATGCCGCCGCGCTCGACGCGGTGTTCGACGTGGACACCGTGCCGATCGCGTTCCTTCCGACCGACGCCGACGACAGCGTCCTCGCGCTCAAGTTCGCGTCGTCCGCCGCGCACATCCAGAACGTCCGCGACGTGGTGGCGCGCGAGCCTGAGAACGGCAAGGTCGATCCGGCCGTCTGCTCCCGCGCCGTCGTGGGCGGCATCACGCGCCTCGTGGCCGGCGGGCTGAGGCACGCCGACGGCGATCCGCGGCGCGTGCGCACCTTCGCCCGCGCCGCCGCCACGCCAAGCGACAACGACGTCCTCGTCTACGCGCCCCTCGACGAGCCGGCGCCCCTCTCCGGCGCCGTCGGGGCGGCAGCCCGCCGCCTGCGCGACGCCGGCTGGTGCTTCGACTTCACCACCGACAAGACGTTCCCCGCCGAGGCCCGCACGCGCTACCGCGCCCTATACGTCCCCAAGCTCCGCAAGCCGATGCCCGACGAGACCTTCAAGAAGATCGCCGCCGCCGTGGAGAAGTTCGGCATGGTGGCCCTGTTCGAGGACGCGCTCCCGCCCGCCGCGAAGGAGATGGATTTCGCGAAGAAGGGCGGCAGGGGGGAGGCGTTCAAGCACGGTGGCGGAAAGATCGTCGTGGGGCCGGCCGCCTATCTCATGGGCGACGAGGGGCTCGCCAAGGCCGCTCGCCGCGAGCCGTTCGCGTCACTTGGGCCGCTCCGGTTCGCGCGGTTCGGCGGCAACTGGCAGGACGCCTGGTACTTCGTCTACAACCCCACGAAGCGCGCCATCTCGGGCGACTGGCGCTTCGCCTTCCGCGGGAACCAGCGCATGGCCGCCGCGATGGAGGTGGACACCGGGCGCATAGAGATGCTCCCCAAGAAGGACGGCAACGCCTTCGCGTATTCGCTCAAGGGGGGCGCATCCACGTGGATATGCGTCACCTCCCGCGACCTCACCGCGCCCAAGCGAAACGAGGGTGGACGCCCCGGCCACGGCGGCGGACGCGCCTGCAACTCCTGCCACGACGCACCAGTCAAGAGATAGGAGCCAGAGCCTGATGATGCCCCCCATCCCAGAGGAGAAGATACAGGCCTCCATCGCGCACTGCGTGCAGTCGCCTCGCCTCGCGGCGTTCTGGATGGACGCGCCGGACGCCGCCCGCCCGTACATCCTCCTTCGCTTCTACGCCGCCACCTTCACAGACGAGCTGACCGCCGGCGAGTACGAGGCGCGCCGCGCAGAGGCCGCCGCCGCGCTCTCCCCCGACGACATACAGTTCCTCCTCCAGAACGAGAAGGAGATGGACGAGATCAAGTTCCTCATATCGTTGAGGAGCAAGAAGAACGCGGCGCGTCCGGAGCCCGCGCACCACCAGGCGGACGATGCGAATGCGGCGCGTCCTCGGCCCGCCGCCGGAACGGATGAGAAGAAGGCCAAGATCAAGATAGGCTCGACGCGTCCGTCGCTTGCCGGCGCGACCTTGCGTGAACAGCGGTCGCTTGCGCCGTTTCTCGTGCTCTGCGCCCTGGCGGCCATCGGCGGGGCGGCGTGGTACTATCTGTTCCGCGAGGCGCCTCCGCCCGAAGAAGATCAGTCAGGCCCCAATCAGATACGCGCCTTCGGCGTCTCGTCCCCCTCTAGGGACATTCAGAACGCCCGGTCAACCGATTCGCCTCCCCTGAATGCAGCACCTGCCGCGCAAGGCGCGGTGGAGGCTGGGACGGAGAATGGCGGGCCGCTTTCGAGCACTCGCCGCGAGGCGATCGGCCAAGGCAGCCCCACCGTCCCCGACCCGCCCGCGGCCGATGCCACCGACACCGCCACCGACGCCGATGCCGACTCGCAGCCCGCGCCCGGAAAGACGCTTCAGTCGCTTGGCGGCGTTAAGTTCGGCGCTCCGCATCCCGGCGAGCGCATCGGGGTGGAGTTGCTCTCCCGCGGCGACTCCGTCGCGTCATGCGGCATGGGGTATGCGGTGAACGGGCCGGTCCTCAAGAAGAAGTTCCTTTCGTTCGGAGCGCAGCCGGTATTGTGGGTCACGCCGAAGACGTTTCGCGTCTACAAGATAGAGTTCGCATGGCAGGGGGGGCAGAAGCCCGAGGCGGCGATGGACGATGTGGTCTCCACGCTCGAGAGGCGCTTCGAGGCGAAAAGCCAGGCGGGCGAGGGGGATTCGCGGGTGATCAGGACGGGCGACACCACGATCACTGTGTCCAGCGCCGATGGGGTGGTGAAGATGTACGTAGAGGATGCCCGGTTCAAGAAGGAGGCCAAGGCGGAGTTCGCGGAGGTGCGAAAGGCCATGATGGAGGATTTCGACGCTTCGCGGCTGGTGGCGGGGGGGTATCCGAACGGCGGCATGGTACCGAAGAAGGGGAAGCCCGCGAAGGATGATTCGCCAAAGGCGTTCTGCGGAGTGGCCTTCGGTAGCCTTCCTACGCCAGGCACGCATGTCGTGATGGTGCCGGAGACGGGCGTGAAGACGTTCTTCCTCGACTATCAGGCGCGCGCGACGGTTCCGTTCAAGGGATTCACGCGCGGCAAGGCGGAGTTCGACGCCTCGCGCGGCGTGTACGCCGTGGAGCTCCACAGCGTCGGGGCGCCGGTAGAGCTCACGGCGGCGGAGCATGCCGCCAATGTGCGCGAGACGCTTGCACGCCGGTTCCCGCCGGCCGAAGGAGATGGGCTGCCCACGGTCTTCCACGCGGGCGACGTCGATATTTCGCTTGCGCAGGATCCACAGGGCGGGCTTGTCCTGCG
>CAMOHV010000282.1 GCA_946615275.1 uncultured Verrucomicrobiota bacterium
TAGAATCACTTTGCGAACTTAGCGGACTTTGCGTGAGATATAACGCGGCGTGGAAAATCGAAATGAGGAATTTAGGCTTATTGCTCCAGGCTCGCCAATCGCTCTTTCGCCAAGTCCTGAAAGTAGTCCAGGGACGCATGCTTGATGACGTATTCCAACGCGGCGCGGTCAGTCATGTTCTGGATGATCTGGATCGGGTTGCGGAGGTCCCCTGAAAAATGAGCCGTGATCCGGGCCACATATCTTGCCGAAACCATCTGCGACGGATTCCTAATCCGTTCGTACGCCTCCATGCGGATGTCGGAGTTGGGGTCCGTCGTGGCAAGCCGTTCAAGGACCTGCGCATTTCCGTTCCGCACCGCCGCCCGGCGGAACCGCGACGCCGGATTCGCCCCGCACGACTCAAGCGACAGCAATCCGCGTTCAATGCACATCTCGCGCGACGTGAAGGCGAACTCCCTGTCGTCCGAATCAATGAAGCCCAGCAGTATCTTCTCGCCCTTGGCGACGTCGCCCGGACTCCCCGACCGCAGCAAGCCCACAATCTCGCAATGCAGGAAGGTGTTCGTCTCGTTCGCGAAACTGCTTGTCGCCGCCAGGAACATGCCTTCGGCGGCCTTGCCCATTCTCCACACGGCATCTTCAAGCTGTATTGCCGATGGCGGCCCGATCTTTACGTCAACGCCGCGAAACGAGAACACGGGAATAGTCGCGCTGTCCGGATGCTCCAGCCGCACGAGATCGTCGGAGGAAAACTGATAGCGCCTTGTCGCAGTAAACGGCGTATAGAGCTCGCCGTCCTGGACAATCGCCCCCAGCTGACGCCCCGTCAGCCCATGCGCAGACATCCAATAGCCGTACCCAACGGAACCGGCAGCACCTTCTCGGGGCGAACACCACACGAAATCAAACGGTACCCCTTTGGGCGACCAGATCCGCATGCGCGTCCCGTCTGCAGGATCTTCGCGCAGCTTCAGCGAGAAATGCCGGTCTCCCTTCCAAACCGGAACGATGCCCTCCATCTTCGCCGAATATATCTTGCCGTTCCGCCTCGCCACGGCACGGAGCCATCTGTAGGAACGGACCTTTCCCCGCCGATCGAGGCCATCGAACCGATGCGGCATCTCAATCGGATCGTCGTCGAGGAACCAGTGTGCGTCCTTCATTTCCACGCCATCCAGCATCGCCGAAGCGAAGAGAACCGGTGGCGCCTGTTCGGTAGGGACGGCACCCCGTGCCGTCCGCAGCGGTCGCGGGGCGACCGCCCTGCCTGACTCATTAAATGTTTCCCCACCTTCCGGCTGTGTGGAGCGCTGGGGCACATCCGGCGGAGCGACCTCAATTCTCAACGCAATCCCGGCAATCGCCAGCATGCCGACGCACGCGACGGTCATGCTCGACTTCAAAAGCAGATTACGCCGGCGAATAGCTCGGGCAAAGGCGGCGACGGTGGGATAGCGGCGCGCGGGTATGGAAGATGTGGCGCGCTCTATGATCCGCGCCCACGCGCGCGGCGGATGGCCGCCGAAACAGCGATCGGCCAACACGCCGAGCGCATGGATGTCGACCGCAGGCGTCGCCTCGCCGCGCTCCATCTGCTCCGGCGCGCCGTAGCCGGGAGTCCCCACTCCCCCAATTGTGATGCTGGAAGTCTGAAGTCCTAAGTCTGAAGTCCTGATTTCCTTTATGAGGCCAAGATCGGCCAGGACGGGAACGGCAGGCAGGGACGCGCGTACCGCGCGCCTGCGGTCACGCGGGACGCGTGACCCTACCATGCGCCAAAGAATATTTCCGGGCTTGATGTCGCGGTGGACAAGGCCCTGTGCGTGGAGTTCGGCGACGGCGTCGCACACATCCAACAGAAACCGGGCAATGGCGCCTTCGCCCTTCGGCAAGTCCCCCGGCTCCAGCAGCTCCATCGCGATATATGGAAAACCGTTCGATTCACCGTATGAAAAGAATTGTGGAAACGAAGTGGACTTCAATTCCGAAAGCAGCTTCGCCTCCCGCGCGAATCTCTCTTTCGCGCGCGGCTCTTCGCGCACAAGCACTTTCACGGCGGCGGGCGTGCCGAGAGTGGCATGTTCCGCGCAGTACACCTCGCCGTTGCCGCCGCGCCCGATGAACGCCGTCAGACGCCAGTCGCCGAAGATGGTGCCTGGGGGAAAGCGGCCAGCCGATTCGACGGGGCCGTGGGCGGCGCAAAGGGACGCGAGCAGGTCAGAGGGCGGCGGGCACGCGGGACGCGTGCCCCTACCAGATTCGGCGGTCGCGGGGCGACACGTCCTGCCAGAATGCTCATCCATCACCAATGGACTTCAGCCCTTTCACGATCTCGTGGAGGCGGGTCATAGCGCGAAATCAATCCTCCGGTTTTATAAAGTCATACATTGCATCGACCCCTTGATCAAGCTCGGCGGCGCATGCGGATTTTAGATAGTCGTCACTTTCAAGGTAGAGCCGCGTATCTGGATCTGAAAGCAGATCAAACAATTTCATTCCGCAGAGTTTACGGTATGCGACATCCTGCATCGTTCCCTCACGTAACATGATATAACGCGTCAGCTCTATGACCTTTCCGCCTGTCACCACCTTTATCTTCCCATCGGTCATACGTACATCCTCCAGTCGACGGGAACAAAAGTCATCACGGCAGACTCGCTCAATGGTGAGCACAGACAACATTGAACACCAAGGTTTTCCGGTTCAAGAACAGAAAGCAACACTTCCTTCGCCACCGCTGAACCAACAGGGCCATAAACCCCCTTCCAGTAGCTCTGCAACGAGACCAACGTGTCGTCATCTGCCGTAGGGCCGACCACGACATCATATTCATGAGGAGGCGTTGAAACGGATTCTCGGCACAGCAAAATGAATTCAAGCCACTCCATATTGGCTTCGCGGAAAATCTTCACGTTGAGATCGGCCTCTGCATTCGGCTTCAGCTGAATCCTGTACAGCCGTTCAACGAATTCGCGTTGCGCGGCATTACGGCTTCTTCTAATTGCCTCTCGATATTTCTTGTGCATCATGCCAATCGCCTGACGTGGCGACATAGACATGTAAAATCCCCTGCCAAAGTCCTTGTGCGCCCTGCCCCTCGTAACGTCAATTCGATCAATTGACACAATGGTACCGTGAAAAAGCGGTTGCTCAAATGCCCTTGACATACGCATCTATCTCCTTGATCATCTCTTCCTCCGTCATAGAATCGAAAATGTCAGGGCATTCCGCTATGTAGTTCAGGATAGCGTACTTATCATCAAGGGCGAGAAATTCCTGCTTGGAGATATGATGCGCGGCACAATATGCTCCCGACAACAGGAACATTATGAAGATTGAATTATTTATCCTTTTATCGCTCATGTTTAGCGACATTATATCAAAACGACGACGCAGCAACAAGTACCGTTTTATGTTTGTGGGTTACGAAGCTTGGCGGGTCTTGCGGCGCGCTCGGTGATCGCGCCCCGGAATGCTCATCCATCGGCAAGGGACTCCAGCTCCTTGACCAGTTCGCGCAAGCGGGCCATCGCGCGGCTCTTCGCCTGGTCGACGGCATGGCGCGTCATCTTGAACGCAGCCGCGACAGTCTCCGGCGACTCGCCGTTCAA
>CAMOHV010000283.1 GCA_946615275.1 uncultured Verrucomicrobiota bacterium
GCGGCGTGGAGGCGTTCCCGGACGCGACCGACCACTGCGCCATCTGGGTGGACGTCGCGGCTGCCCCCGCGCCCATGCCCCCCCCCAACCCCTGACATCCAATCAAAGGCCCAGCCCTGCAATGTTCGAAGACTGTCCATTTGGAAACCATCTTTCCCTTCGCGTGGGAGGCGCGTCGCATGCGCCGTGCCTCTCGTTCTCGCTGGCGAACTTTCCGGCGGGATTCCCCCTCGACCGATCTGCGCTCGCCGCATTCATGGCGCGCCGCGCGCCTGGCCGCGACGAACTCTCCACGGCGAGGCGTGAGGCCGACGCCGTGGAGTTCGTCGCCGGGTTAGACGACGGCGGTCGCACCACCGGCGGCGTGATCTCGGGGCGGATAGCCAACACCGACATGCGCCCTGCCGACTACGGCGCGGAGCGCACCATCCCCCGCCCCGGCCACGCCGACTTCCCGCAGTGGGTGGAATTCGGACGCATCCCCACCGGCGGCGGAGCGAATTCAGGACGTCTCACGGCGGCGATCTGCGCGGCGGGCGGAGTGTGCCTCCAGTACCTCGAGTCGCGCGGCGTGAAGGTGTCGGCCGTCGTGGAGTCCATCGGCGGCAAATGCGATGGCTTCGCCGAGTCGATCAAGGCCGCGCGTGATGACGGCGACTCCGTGGGCGGAGTCGTGCGATGCGAGGTGGCCGGCCTTCCGCCGGGACTGGGCGGCGCGCTTTTCGCGGGCGTCGAGACGGAGCTCGCCGGCGCCGTGTTCGCCATCCCTGGCGTGAAGGGCGTGGAGTTCGGGAACGGCTTCGCCGCCGCGTCCCTTAGGGGGAGCGAGAACAACGATCCGTTCGTTGTCGAGGATGGCGTTGTCCGCACCGTCGGTAACATGCACGGCGGAATCCTCGGCGGGCGCACAAGCGGAATGCCCGTCGTCTTCCGCGCGGCCTTCAAGCCAACGCCGACCATCTTCAAGGAAGAGCGGAGCGTGGATCTCGCCACAATGGAGAATGCGGTCTGCGCGATGAAGGGCCGCCACGATCCGTGCATCGTCCTTAGGGCCGTCCCGGTGGTGGAGGCGATGGCGGCCTTCGTGTTCGCCGACATTCTGCTCGCCGCCGAGGCGCGCGTCCCGCGCATCTGCCTCACGCTCACCGGCGCCACGATCGAGGAGGACCTCTCGCAGCTCAGGACGCAGTGTCCTTTCGCGGACATCGTGGAGCTGCGCGTGGACATGCTCTCCCCCGCCGAGCGCGGGCGCGCCGCGTCGTTCCCTTCGCTTGTTGCGCCTATCCCCGTGATACTCACGTTCCGCCGCCGGCGCGACGGAGGCGCGTTCGACGGCGCGGATGACGAGCGCGCCGACTTCTTCAGGTCTCTGCTGAAGCCAGGCTGCGGATTCGCGTACGTCGACTTCGAGGACGACTTCCGCCCCGACGGCCTTGCCGACGCCGCGCGCGCGGCCGGCGTCAAGGTGATACGCTCGCTCCATTCGTTCGACCGCCCTGTCGCGGACATCGTGGGCCGCTGCCGCGAGATGCGCGGCGCCACCGACGAAATCCCCAAGATCGCCTTCATGCCCGGATCGCCGGCGGACGTCTCCAGACTCTTTGCCGAAACCGCTGGCTTCACGGACTTCCCGCACATCCTCTGCGCGATGGGTCCGATGGGCCTCGCCTCGCGCGTCCTCGCCGCACGCACGCATTCGCTTCTCACCTACGTCTCCACTGGCGCTCTCTCGTCGATCGGGCACGTCTCGGCGCATGAGCTGGTGAAGACCTACCGCTTCCGCTCGCTCACGCCAGACACTCGGCTCTACGGCGTTACGGGCTTCCCGCTCGTCTTCACGCGCAGCCCCGAGATAAACAACGCCGCATTCTCGGCGGCGGCGCTTGATGCGGTGATGGTGCCGTTCCCGTCGCACACCGCAGCCGACGCGGTCGGGTTCATGCGCGCCATGGGCATGCGCGGCATGGCCGTCACCTATCCCCACAAGCAGTCGATCATGCCGCTTCTTGACGACATCGCGCCGGCCGCGCGCGCCATCGGCGCGGTGAACACGGTCGTGCTCGAGGGCGGCCGCCTCGTTGGCCACAACACGGACGCCGCAGGTTTCTCATCCGCGCTGACGGCTTTTCTCGGAGTCGCCGACCTGCACGGCAGAAGGGTCGCCGTCGTCGGCGCAGGTGGAGCGGCGCGCGCGGTCGTGTATGCGCTCAAGGCGCTTGGCGCGGATGCATGCGTCTTCAACCGCACGCCCGAGAAGGCCGCGGCTCTCGCCGGGGAGTTCGGCTTCGCCTCCGCCGCCCTTGGCCCCGATGCCGCCGACGTCTTCGCCTCGTATGCCGACGTCATAGTGCAGTGCGCCGCCCCCGGCGCGGATCCGGCCCATTTCGATCCGCTCTCCTTCCATAGCTTCACAGGGCGCGAATGTGTCTATGATCTGGTGTACGAACCGGACGTCACCCCCACCCTCGCCCGCGCCGCCGCCGCAGGCTGCCGCGTCGAGAACGGCTTCTCGATGCTATGCGCTCAGGCGCGCGAGCAGCGTAGGCTGTATGGAGAGTAGCACTCCGCCCGCGCTTCGCACGGGAATGTAAATAGAGACCTTTCAACCTTTCAACTCATAGAAACGAAAAATGCATTCCACCCGCAGGACGCGGAATGAAACGCATTTTGGAATGGTGGAGAAGATGAGATTCGAACTCACGACCCCCACGTTGCGAACGTGATGCTCTACCAACTGAGCTACTTCCCCATGGGTTGAAAACGGGGAATATGATACCATATCCTCGCCCTGCGCGCAAGGGGCAAAAGTAAATTTCTGCATCTTCATCGTTGTTTGCGGATGATGCACACAACCCGGCGGGATTATGATATAATACTGTCATGACCACTGAGAACATCTTGCAGTGCGGAGCCTGGAGACTGGAACGGGAGATAGGGCGCGGCGCATACGGAACGGTCTATCTTGCCGCAGGGCCCGGCGGTGAACGCTCGGCTGTGAAGGTCTGCCGCCGCGAAGCCGTAGGCGACGAACGCTATGCCCGTGAACTGAGGGGGGCGAAGCTCTACAGCGCCATTCCCCATCAGGAGGGGCTTGTCCGCATGAGGGAATTCGTCGAGACGGAATGGGGTTTCTTTGCGGTGATGGACCTTGCGGATGACGAATTCGGCGGTTCGCAGGAAGGCTCGTCCGGTTATCGTCCGAAAACGCTCGCCCGCGTCATCGAGGGCGAGAAGGCGCTGCCGCTGAAAGACTGCGTCAGGCTCGCCCTGTCGCTTGCGAAGGGCCTCGCCGCGCTCCAGCGCCACCACCTTCTGCACCGCGACATCAAGCCCGGAAACGTGCTGTACGTCAAGGGGCGGCCCGTCTTGGCCGATCCGGGGCTGCTTGTGGAGAAGTCTGCCGCGGCGTCCCTCGTCGGGACGCCGGGCTACGTTCCGCCCGAGAGCTTCACCGACGCCGCAAGCGACATCTACAGCCTCGGGCTCACGCTCAAGGCCGCAAGCTTCGGCCGGCAGATTGAAGACATTGACAAGGGACCCGCCCTGGAGGCCGATGCCGGCTCGGCGCTCTTCCCCGCATGGTGGCGCATCCTCAACAAGGCCACCGA
>CAMOHV010000284.1 GCA_946615275.1 uncultured Verrucomicrobiota bacterium
CGGCGCGGACGAACAGGGAGGACACTCGACTTGAACAAACGCCTTGCAGGGACTGTGCTGACGGCGGCGCTTCTGGCGTCCGCCGCCTTCTGGTGCATCGGATTCGCGGCGAACCCGAACGGGAGGCAGCGGAACGCGGCCGTGGCCGACTTCCTGATGGACTATGTGCCGCCCAGGGCGATGGCGGGCAGGCCCGACGCCTACACCGCCCCAGGCGCGCCGGGAGGTGTGGCGTCGTACGACAGAGTATATCCGCCCCTCTGCTACGACGCTATGCGCCTATTCCCTGCAGATCTGCGCGTGGGCGGGATGATCTTCGCGCTCTTCTCCTCTGCGGTCTTCGTGTTGGCTTTCGCGGCGCTTGTGCGAAGCACAGGAGCCTCCCCCCTCCGCACGGCGGCGCTCGCGGGCGTGGCCGCGCTCTCGGCGCCGCTCATCGCCTCGGCCGCAAATGCGAACATGATCTCGCTCGCGGCGGCGGGCGTGATGCTGTGGGCGGCGTGGAGAGACTCCCCCTCCGCCTGGCGGCGCGGCGCGGCCATCGCCGCTCTGGCGCTCGCCGCCACAATGAAGATCACCCCCGGCGTCTTCGCGCTATGCTACCTGAAGGAGCGCAGATGGCGCGAGTTCGCGGCGTTCACGATAGCGGCGGCGGCGGCGTTTCTCGTGCCCTTCGCCTGGTACGGCGGCGTAGACGGATTCCTAGGCTGGCTCGCCAACGCGCGGGAGAACGCCTCGTTCTACAGCAGCAAGGGCGCATGGGGCGCGGTGCCCATAGACCGCACCATCCGCGTGCTGGGCGGCATGAACGCGCACGACACCTTCGACTGGCCCACCCTCTGGCTCAGCCGCGCCGTCAACGTGGCCGCCGGCCTTCTTTGCCTGCTGGCGGCGGCGATCGGCCGCGTCGGGCATTCCGCGGAAGGGCCTCGCGACGATGGCCATGCCACGCTTCTGCTCCTGTGCGGCGCGATCCTGCTCATCCCCGGCAACATGCACTTCTACACCGGCCTCTACCTCTTCGCGCCGTTCGCGCTCTGGATCGGCTCCCGGCAGACCGCGGCGCCGCGCCTCGCCGACATCCTCGCGGCCGTCTTCTGGTTCCTGATCATCGGCCCCTTCCAGATTCCGCTGGGGCCTGGATGCCTGAACCGCCCCCTCGCCAACCTGGCGTTCCTCGGGCTTCTCGCGGCGGCGGCGATGCTCAAACTGCGCCGCGCGCCTTCGCCTAGCGCCTGACGGGGACGACCTTCACGAACTTCCGGCGATAGGCGGGCCATTCGGCGAGAATGCGAGACGCCAACGGCGAAGATGTCCTTGCGACATGCTCGCGCAGCAGCGAAAGAAGCTCGCCTTCCCCATCGGGATCATCCACCACGCTCACTAGGTCGATGGAGTCGAGGTTGCACTTCAAGTCGAAGTCGCCGGTCTCGTCAAGCACATACGCCACGCCGCCCGTCATGCCGGCGCCGAAGTTGACGCCGGTGGGGCCTAGGATCACCGCCGCGCCGCCCGTCATGTATTCGCACCCGTGGTCCCCAACTCCTTCCGCGACGAGCGTCGCGCCCGAGTTGCGTATGCCGAAGCGCTCCCCCGCAAGGCCGTTTATGAAGATCTCTCCGGACGTCGCGCCGTATGCGATCACGTTGCCAGCCGCCACGTTCTCCTCCGGCGCCCCCGCGAACCCTTCAGGCGGCGCGATGGTGATGACGCCGCCGGAAAGCGACTTGCCCACATAGTCGTTGGCCTCGCCGCGAAGGTTGAACGTGACCCCCTTCGCCAGGAACGCGCCGAACGACTGGCCCGCCACGCCGGCGAAGTCGACCGTCACTGGGCCGCCGCTCACGGACGCCGTCTTGGCGCGCCCCTCCGCGACAAGCCACCCTGAGAGCGCCGCGCCCACGGAGCGGTCGCTGTTGGAGATGGCGCGCCCAAGGGACGTCTCGCCCTTCGCGACGGCGGGTATCAGATTGCGGAAGTCGTAGTTCTCTTCGGCCTCCAGCCGGCTTGCGGCCGCCGTCCGCTGATCGACATCCGGCATCCGGCATCCATCGGACGGGAGCCGCTGAAGCAAATCCCCGAAGTCGAAGCGCGAACCATCTTTCACCCGCAGCAGATCCGCCCGGCCACGCGCCTCTGCGAGTGAATGCAGGCCGAGCGACGCGAGTATCTCGCGCACCTCCTCCGCCAGGAACCTGAAATACCGCTGCAGATGCTCTGGCCTGCCGGCGAACTTGCGGCGCAGCTCCTCCCTCTGCGTGGCGATGCCAACGGGGCAGCAGTTGAGGTTGCAGTTGCGGCACTGGATGCATCCGAGCGATACGAGCATGGAGGTCCCGAACGCGAACTCGTCCGCGCCCAACATGGCGGCTACGACGATGTCGCGCCCCGTGCGGAGCTGTCCGTCCACCTGCAGCTTCACCCTGTCGCGGAGGTTGTTCTTGATGAGCGTCTGGTGCGCCTCTGCGAGCCCCGGCTCCCACGGAAGGCCCGCGTGTTTCACCGACGTGAGCGGGGCGGCGCCGGTGCCGCCGTCGAAGCCGGAGATCACCACCACGTCCGCATGCGCCTTCGCGACGCCTGCGGCGATCGTGCCCACGCCGGCCTCGGATACGAGCTTCACCGAGACCCGCGCCTCGGGATTGGCGCACTTCAGGTCGTAGATGAGCTGAGCGAGGTCTTCGATGGAGTAGATGTCGTGGTGCGGCGGCGGCGAGATCAGCGTCGTCCCGGGCTTGGCGTGGCGGAGGCGCGCCACGAACTCGTTGACCTTGTGCGCGGGGAGCTGCCCTCCTTCGCCCGGCTTAGCGCCCTGCGCGAGCTTGATCTGAAGATCCTTCGCGGAGCGGACGTACTCGATGGTCACGCCGAAGCGGCCAGAGGCGATCTGCTTGATCGCGCTGTTCCTCTCCGTGCCGAAGCGCTCCGGGTTCTCGCCGCCCTCGCCTGAGTTCGACATCGTACCGAGCCCGTTCAACGCAAGGGCGATCGTCTCGTGCGCCTCTGGCGAAAGCGACCCCAGCGACATCGCGCCGCCCACGAAGTGCCTCACGATGGAATCGACGGATTCCAGCGATTCCAGACCGCCTAGATGCCCTGGATCGCCTAGATGGGCGAACTCCAGCTGCGACCTGAGCGCCACATGGCTGTTCTGGTCGATGTCGTCCGTGTACTTCTTGAAGCGCACATAGTCGCCGCGCCTCACGGCCTCGCGGAAATCCATGAGCCGCTGTGGCGTCCAGAGATGCTCCCCGCCGTTCTTCCGCGCCCGGTATTCGCCGCCTGGAGACAGGGTTTGAGGCTCCTGGGCCATTCGACATTCGGCGTCCGACATCTGTTGCCGGCCGTCGGCTGTCGGTTGTCGTTCGGCAACGATCCTCTCGACATCCTCCAGCTCCAGCCCGCCGACAGGCGAAACAACACCGCCGAAGTATTCCTCCATGACCTTCGGCCCGAGCCCCACCGCCTCGAAGATGCGCGCGCTGCGGTAGGACCTGAGCGTCGAGATGCCCATCTTCGACATGATCTTCATCAGCCCCTTGCAAACAGCCGAGACGTAGTTGCATGCGGCCTGGTGTGGATTCAACGCGCCATCGCCATTTGTGA
>CAMOHV010000285.1 GCA_946615275.1 uncultured Verrucomicrobiota bacterium
CGCGCGAATCGTCCACGGAGATACGCCGCCGCCTCGCCGCCGGCGAGCCGATCGATGACATGGTCTGCCCGGCGGTGGCTGAGATTCTGCGCCGGTAAGGCCTTCAGCGCGACGCGTCATTCAGCGGCAGGTTTCTGGTTTCTGGTTTCTGGGTTCTGCGCGAATCCTTCTTGTGGGTGTAATACTAGAAGCCAGAAACTAGGCAATAGATGATTCCCCCTTGCGAAGAAGGGCGGTATATGCGATAATCTAGGCGTGCGATTCCTCTCCGTGCCTTTCGCGTCGGCGGGTCAAAGCGGGCCGTCCGGCCCGTCCCGACGACGCCGCGGACGGGCGTCCAGTCCATCGCGAGAAAACATGAACAAGAAAACGATCATCTGCGCGGCGCTGGCCGCGTCGTTGGCGTCGGCCAACGGCGCCGACAGCAGACCCTGCCCGCCGTTCCCCGTCCTCTCCGCGCCGCGCGCGCTCACGAAGGGTCCGCACGACCATCTCTTCGCGAACTACTTCGCGATCAACGCCTGGAGCCCCGACCTTCGCTACGTGGCCGTGCTGGAGACCGACCTCAACGGACGCCTTCCCGAGCCGAACGAGCGATGCACCCTCGGCCTGGTCGACACCAAGGACGGCAACAAGTTCATCCCCGTGACCACCACCGGCTGCTGGAACTTCCAGGAGGCGACGATGTTCCACTGGCTGCCCGCGGAGCCCGACACCTTCGTCTTCAACGACAACCGCGGCGGCAAGTTCGTGGCCGTGGTGATGAACTGGCGGACTAAGGCCGAGCGCATCATCCCACATCCCGTGAGCGCCGTCTCGCGCGACGGCACAAAGGCCGTCTCGATCAACTACGCCCGCCTCTTCCTCACGCGCCCCGACTACGGCTACGCCGGCGAAGGGCAGGACTCGCGTGACAAGGTGGAGTGGCCCGAGGACGACGGTCTCTGGATCGTGGACCTCAAGACAGGCGAGGCGAAGCTCGTCCTCTCCGTGGCGCAGGGACGCTCGAAGATGCCCCCCACCAAAGTGGTGCCCGGCAAGCCCGGGAACCCGCTCGCCTACTACTGCCACACCGTGTTCAACTCGGACGCCACGCGCGTCTTCTTCCTCGCCCGCTCCGTGGACTGGTTCGAGAAGACCACCCACAAGATCCCGTCGTGGCAGACCACCTCCTTCACCGTGAAGACCGACGGCACTGAGCTGCGCCGCTGCTTCCCCGACGGCTGGGGCGGTTCGCACTTCAACTGGCTCGACGACAAGACGATGGTGGTGACGGTGTGGCCCAAGACCGCGAACGGCGGCAACATGGGCCGCCATGTCGTCTTCACCGTAGGGCAGGAGGACAAGGTGCGCTTCCTCGCGCCCGGCCTTCTGGACTGGGACGGGCACTGCGTGTACAGCCCTGACGGCAAGTGGATCTCCTCCGACGGCTACATAGACAAGAACTACAACCGTCAGTGGGCGCTCATGCGCACGGCCGACGAGGCTGTCAAGAGCATCGGCGAGTTCTTCGTGCCGGAGCCATACCGCACCACGTACTGGCGCTGCGACCTCCACGCGCGCTGGCGCCCCGACGGCCGGCAGCTGGGCTTCAACTCCGTGCACGAAGGCTCTCGTCAGGTGTATGTGATCGACGTGGAACCCAACGGTCAGTAGAGGGTGATCGGAACGATGAAAGGCATGTCCGCCCTGCTTCTCGCCGCCCTTGCCGTCTTCCCGGCGCAGGGTGCCCCCTTCGCGGCGCCGAACGTGTTCGAGTCCATGCCTGCTGGCGCGGTGCGCCCGAAGGGATGGCTACTTGACCGCGCGCTCGCCGCTCGCGACGGATATACTGGCCACATGGACGACGTGAGCCACCATTTCCGGCGCGCGTGGACGGCGGAATGGAGGCCGCGCGGCGTGCATCTCAACTGGCCGAACGACGAGAAGGGCTCATGGAGCAGCGAGGGCGGCACGTATTGGTTCGACGGCCTCGTGCGTCTCGCCTGGCAGCTGGACGATCCGTATCTGAAGGAACTTGCGAAGAAGCGCCTTGAGCCTGTGCTTTCGAACATGCACTCCAATGCCGTGGGGTTGCTGTGGTGGATGGATCGGCGCGATCCTAAGCAGATGGAGGAGTTCTTCGGGCCTGGATCGTGGCAGTCCCGCTGGGTGCACGGCATGAGGGAACGGGCAATCGCGGCGTTCTACGAGGCGACGGGCGACAAGCGGGCGCGGCAGGCCATCGAATGGGCGTTCTCGGATGAGGAGATCGCGCGGCGCATGGGAGGCAGCGCGACGTTCGAGGGTGGATGCGTGGACGCCGTGCGCGTTACGGGAAGCGAACGCATCCTGGCCTGCGCGAGAATCGCCGCCGAGGTGCTGAAGAAGACGTCGCAGTACGCGAAGCCGCCGCCCTCTTGGCTGCCGGACACTCTCTGGACGCGCCGCAACTCGCAGAACGCCCTCAAGTTCCCCACGCGCCATGGTGTGTTCTGCGCCGAGCAGCTGCTCAGCGTGTGGCGCACCTGGCAGCTCACGGGCGATGCCGGCCTCCGCGACTCGGTGTTGGCCTGGTATGCGTTCTTCGACAGGAACTGTCGCCAGCCGTACGGCGTTACGATGATGGACGAGGAGTGGGGATGGTCCGGGGCGAAGCGCGGCACGGAGACGTGCGACGTCGCAGCAGAGACGTTCACCCGCATCAACATTCTTGCAGGCACTGGCGACGGGAAGTGGGGCGACGACGTGGAGCGGGTGCAGTTCAACGCGGCGCCGGCCTGCGTGTCGCGCGACTTCAGGCGGCACGTCTATTTCCAGCAGCCCAACCGCGCGGGCCTTCCGGGCGAGGCGGCGGCGATGTCGTGCCCGCACGACGGCCAGTGCGAGTACCGCGAGTCTAAGCAGTGGCCGCTCTGCTGCGTGGCGGCGCTGAACAAGATACTTCCGAACTACATCCAGTCGATGTGGATGGTGACGTCCGACGGCGGCGTTGCGGCGACCGTCTACGGCCCGTGTACGTTCGAGGCCAAGGTGGGCGGCGGACGCGCGGCGTTCTCGGAGAAGACCTCCTACCCGTTCTCCGAGACGGTGGAGATCGTGGTGGAGGAGGCGCCGCCGGCGGCGTTTCCGCTTCTGGTGCGCTGTCCGAACTGGTGCGGAGAGGCCTCGTTCGCCTTGAACGGCGGCAGGCCGGTTCCCGCCAAGGAGGCCACAAAGGGGTTCTGGCGCATCGAACGCGTCTGGAAGAAGGGCGACGTCGTCCGCCTTTCGTTCCCGATGAGGCCGCGCGTTGAGATTGTGCGTGACATGAACGACATGGGCAGACGGCGCGCCATCGTCTCGTTCGGCCCGCTTCTGATGACGTATGCCTATCCGGCGAAGGACGACAACACGATCATAGGCAACGCGGCCGAACCGGTTCTCGACCCAGCATCCGTGCCGTGTGCAAAGGTCGTGCGCAAGCCAATGCCTGCGGTGTGGGACTGGCCGCTCGACGCGCCGGTTAAGGTGGTTGCGAAGGATACAGCGGGGCGTCCTCTCGAACTTGTGCCCTACGGCTGCACGAAGTTGCGCGTCTCGATGTTCCCCGTGGAGTAGGTCCGCCAAACCGCCCAAAGTAT
>CAMOHV010000286.1 GCA_946615275.1 uncultured Verrucomicrobiota bacterium
CCGTGGGCCAGGACATCGTGAACCACTGCGTGAACGACATCCTCGTGCAGGGCGCCCGCCCGCTCTTCTTCATGGACTACGTGGGCACATCCAAGTTCGACGGCCCCGTCTTCACCCAGATCGTCTCCGGCCTCTGCAAGGCCTGCAAGGAGAACAACATGGCCCTTCTCGGCGGCGAGACGGCCGAGCTCCCAGGCATATACCCGATGGGCGAATACGACCTCACCGGCACCATCGTGGGCGTCGTCTCCCGCAAGAACCTCATCACCGGCCAGTCGATCCGCGCCGGCGACCTCGTGATCGGCCTCCCCTCCGGCGGACTCCAGACGAACGGCTACTCGCTCGCGCGCAAGGTGTTCTTCGACATCTGCCAGATGTCCCCCCACGACAAGCTCCCCGGCACCGACCAGACCGTCGGCGAAGCCCTTCTCACGGTCCACAAGAGCTTCCTCAAGCCCATCGCCCGCCTCCTCGAGAACAAGATCAGGATCACCGGCATGGCCCACATCACCGGCGGCGGCTTCCCCGACAACATCCCGCGCGTCCTCCCCAAGGCGACGATGTGCGAGATCGACCGCACCACCTGGGAGGTCCCCACTATCTTCAACTTCATCGAGCGCCAGGGCCGGGTGGACCACGACGAGATGTACCGCGTCTTCAACATGGGCATCGGATTCGTGATCATCATCCCGAAGAACCAGCTCTCGCGCATGAAGGCGGTGTTCCGCAACATCCACCAGCCCTGGCACCAGATCGGCGTCATCCGCGTGAAGAAGCCGAACATGCCGCAGGTGTACTACTCCAAGTAGTCCCCTGCCTCGACCAGCCAGGCGGCCGAGTGCCCGTCGGCCTTTTCGGGTCGAAATGCGTGTCGCATATCCCTCTGGTCGGCGTTGACCAGGGCCCAGTCGTGCGTTCGCGCCGCATGCAAATTGACAGGATTGTTTTGAATAAGAAATCCTGTGAATCATGATAATCCTGTAATCCTGTCTAAAAAAACACGGAAGTTATCCTCATTTACATTCCCGCGCAAGCGCGGGCGGCGGACTATACCCCTTCTGCACTAGAATCGCCCCCAGAAAGAAAAAGAGCTTGCCCGCCGATCGGCACGGGCAAGCTCTGGCGGTTTTGGGAACCGCGGTCTTCTTACTTCTTGGCCGCCTTCTTGGCAGGGGCCTTCTTTGCAGGAGCGGCCTTCTTCGCGGGAGCGGCCTTCTTCGCAGGCGCAGCTTTCTTGGCCGGAGCGGCCTTCTTCGCCGGAGCGGCCTTCTTCGCAGGAGCCTTCGCGCAGCACTTGGTGCACTTCTTAGCAGGAGCCTTCTTAGCAACCTTGGTAGCCATGTTTGTTTTTCCTTTTTTGGGGTTGACTTGCAGCGCGCCCGACGCGGGCGCAGATTCTGCTTGTCTGCGTATATGATACTCTTTCCTTAGCGGCATTGCAAGTAGAAAAAGTGAACAATTTGTAGACAACTTGTAAACACTTTTTGAACAGGCCGCAAACATGGGCTTTTATGGGCGTTTTTCGATGATTCCTGGTTCAAAAACGGGGGGCTGGCGGCGCTTTGCATCAGACGAAGGGGCGATACACCACGACGGGACTTTCCGCAGATATGGTGAAGCTGTCCTTCTCCGCGCGGTTAAGAGTGCCCTTCCAGAGGGCGTCCAGGGAGACGCCTTCCAGGGGCCATGCGAGACCGTCGGAGGAGACGTTGACGTCCGGGCGGAAAGCGAAGACGGAGACGGGGGCACCCATGCGCGCGGGGAAAGTGCGCGAGCCGACGACGACGTCGAAACGTCCGGAATCGGTGAGCATCGCGACGATCGCACCATGCGGGCGCGCGGGCGCGCGAGCGAGCTCTTCGGCGAAGTCCGGGAGGCGCGAGACGTTGCCGAGGAAATGGTCCTCACGCAGGCCGTGCGCTCCGATGACCACGAGGCTTTTCGCGAGGGGGAACTTTTCGCACGCGAAGCGCACGGCCTTCGCGAGGTCGTTCGTCTCCTGCTCGGAGATGCGCACGAAGCGTCCGCCGAGCGAGGCGATTACGGAGGCAGAAAGGGAGTCGCCATCGCCCACGACGAAGTCAGGTTCGCGGCCGAGGGAACAGGCTGTGGCGGCGGCGCCGTCGCACGCCACGAGGACGCGCGCCGAGCGCAGGACATCAAGCGCGGCGCCCGTGGGGGGCGCGCCGTTGGCAAGGACGGCCAGATCGCATTCGCGAAGGGATTCGTCCAGCGGGTTGTTGCTATTGTTCATCATGTCCACCGATGCAACCGATGTTAATCAATGTCAACGTTGTTCCAGAAGCGCGACGCAGTGGACGGCTATTCCCTCGCCGGCGCCGATGGAGCCCATGCCTTCGTTGGTCTTACCCTTCACGGAGACGCGGCTTTTGTCCACGCCCAGCACGCTGGCAAGCTTTTCGCGGATGGCGTCGACGTGCGGACGCAGCTTCGGGCGCTCGCAGATCACGGTGGCGTCGATGTTGCCGATGGAGTAGCCTGCGCGGTGGATTTCGTCCACGACCTGCGCGAGAAGGAGCATGGAGTCGGCGCCGGCCCAGCGTGGATCGGAGTCGGGGAAATGTCCGCCGATGTCGCCGAGCGCGGCGGCGCCGAGGAGCGCGTCTATGATGGCATGGGCGAGGGCGTCGGCGTCGGAGTGGCCTTTGAGGCCGGGGGAACCGGGGCTGGCGACGCCGCCCAGGACGAGCGCGCGCGCCTCGTCGAACCTATGCGAATCATATCCACATCCAATTCTCATATTGCCATCCTACTGTCCTATTGTCCTGCTCGTCCTCGAACCGCAGTAGATCTCAAGCTCGCCGTATGTCCAGTTGGGCTTCGGCATTCCGGGGAAGTTCTCGCGGTCCATCGTGAGGAGGATGTATCGATGCGCGCCGCCGGGGGGAAGCTCGGCGAAGGCGGGCCAGCCGCGCCCGTGCGCCCAGCCCTTCGCGTCGGCGCGCCAGGGCGTCGGGCTCATGGAAAGTCTGCCGCGCAGCTCGAGGGTAGGATATGAATACACGTAGTAGGCGCGGGCGGAGCTCCCCGAAAGGCAGTACAGGCTGCCGTCCATTGACGCGATCGTGGTGCCGGTGGAATTCTCGGCGGCCACGTCGGTGATCGGCTTGAAGCCGCCGTCCCAGCGGTCGGACTCCAGCATCTGGCCGCGTATATCCTTCGGCAGGAATGCAGAGACGTATAGCCGCCACTTCTTCGCGGCGGGGTCCCATACTCCGCTCGGATCCTCGTTCATTCCGTCGAGGCCGAGAGATTTCGAACGCATCACGCTGAGGCCGTGCAGCGGATTCCCCTTGCACCATATCGCGTTGAGTCCGCCAGGGGCGCGCTTGTTGAGGGCGTCGGAGCCGGTGGAGAAGTTGCTGGACCAGCCGCGCCATTCGCCGATCTCCTCGTCGAGGAAGATGTGGGCGGCGAGGTCGTTCCTGAGAAGTCCGTCGCCGTAGTCGAAGAGGATCTGGCCTTCGTAGCGGATGCCGCGCTCGGGGTGCTCGGGGTCGAGGCTGCCGACGCCCATGACGGAGCCGAAGAAGCGGGCGCTGAATGTGAAGAAGAGGCGGCCGCCCTCGTAATAGAGCGCG
>CAMOHV010000287.1 GCA_946615275.1 uncultured Verrucomicrobiota bacterium
GACATCCCGGGCGCGGCGGCGGCGAGGACGCCCGCCGCGATGAAGTCCCTTCTGCTCAGGAGGCCCGCGCCCGGAGCCGACGCCACAGTCGTCTGTTTCATCGCACCTCCCCTTTCCACTAGAGCTCGCGGATGAAGATGTTGCGGAACTCGAGCGGGTCGCCGTGGCACTGCAGCTCGATCTGCTCGCAGGGGAAGATCGGGCTCTTGCGGTCCCAGTAGTTCTCGAGCGTGACGTTGTCCACGACTAGGACGCCGTTGAGCCACACGCTGACCTTCTCGCCCACCATGCGGATGCGGAAGCGGTTCCAGTCGCCGATCAGGTTGTCGGCGATCGAGAGCGCCTTGGAGGGGTTCTGCTTGTTGTTGTAGAGCCCGCCGGAGCCGATGTGCCACTGGTTGTGGGCGTCCCAGATCTGCACCTGCGGGGAGCCGCGGAGGTAGAGGCCGGAGTCGCCGGTCACGGAGACGAGGCGCCAGTCCACGTACATCTCGAAGTCCTTGTAGTCCTTGGCGGTGGCGAGGGAGTAGCCGCCCTGGAAGCCGTCGAAGAAGAGCGCGTTGTCGCGGATGTGCCAGTGCTCGCGCATCTGCTCGTCGGCGATCTTCTGCATCTCGGCGCGCTTCTCGGGCGTGGCGGCCTGGCGCACCGGCGGCCTGTCGAACTTCTCCTTGGTGGTCACGCCCTTCCAGTTGGTGAAGTCCTTGCCGTTGAAGAGCTGCGTGAAGCCGGCGGGGGCCTTGTTGAGGCAGGGGCAGCCGCCGACCTTGTAGTCGGCTCCGACCTCCTTGATGCGGATGTTGCGCCACTTGACGGCCGCGCCGTGGCCGAGCCAGCCGAGCTTGCCGGTCTTGTTGTGGAGGCCGGGGTGCTTCTTGCCGTCGGGCGTGTCGGTGCCGTCGCCCTTGATGTCCTTGATGTCGGCGTCCGTGATCATGTAGCCGTTGAGGATCACCTGGATACGCGTGCCGATCACGCGGATCTCCTCGAAGTTCCACATGCCGGGCCGGCGGAGGTAGGAGCCGCCGCCGGCGAAGTTCTTCTGCTTGCCCCAGATCTGCTTGTCGAAGTTGTCGCGCAGCGCGGGGACGATGCCGTAGACGGAGCCGGTGTACTGGTAGGGCTTGAGCTTGTCCTTCTTCGCGGCGGAGTCGTAGTACCTGTCGCCGCCGTCGTCGAGGAGCTGCAGCTCGCACATCCCGAAGTAGGCGGCGTCCTTGCCGAGCGGGCAGCGGATGCCTACGCCGTTGTTGCCGTTGGAGGGCATGCAGAACTCGAAGCGGAGGATGAAGTTCTCGTAGTCGCGGTCGGTGAGGAGCTGGCCGGCGCCCTTGCGCTTGGGGTCGAGGGTCAGGTTGCCGTCGGCGTCCACGTAGTACGCCGTCTCGTCGCCGCTCCAGCACCAGCCGGAGAGGTCCTTGCCGTTGAAGAGGGGCTTGAAACCCTCGTCGGGCAGCTTGTCGGAATAGCCGCAGTCGGTACTTATGCAGCCCGCGCACAGGGCGGCCGCGGCCGCCAGAAACGTCATTTTCATCTTGTAGCCTTTCTTGTGGGTTTGAAAAACATATTCTATTATACCATTTGCAGAGACGGCGCGCACATGATATAATAGAGAAAATTTCTTGAAGCGAAAAAAGAGTCCAAGAAGGAACAAGGAGATAAAATGGCAAACGATGCATTCGCCCAGAAGGCGCAGAATTTCCAGAACAGAGGCCGCCAGGCGCTCGAGTCCGGCAAGTACGAGCTCGCGATGGAGATGCTCATGGAGGCGCTCACGTTCGCGCCGGACGCCCTGGAGACGCGACGCCTCCTGCGCGCGGCGCAGATCGCGAAGTTCCGCCAGAGCCCGCCCTCGGGCCTCGCCAAGCTGGGGTACATCTTCGACAGGCAGAAGATCCTGAAGCTCGCCAAGCAGGGCAAGGGCGCCGAGGCGATGGCCGAGGCCGAGAAGCTCCTCTGCAAGAACCCGATGGACCCCGACAACCTGGAGGCCGCCGTCAAGGCCGCCGAGGCCGCCGGCAAGCCCGAGGCCGCCGCCATCTCGGTCGAGGCCGCCTACAGCTGCAACCAGAGCGACCCCGCCCTCCTCGAGCGCGTCGCCACCTACTACATGCTCGCCAAGCGCTTCGACAAGGCGCGCGACGCCTACGTGAAGCTCTCCCAGCTCAAGCCCGGCGACCAGCGCGTCCTCCAGCTCCTCAAGAACGCCGAGGCCCAGGCCACCATGTCCTCCGGCTGGACCGACGCCGCCGGCAAGCGCGGCGGCTTCCAGCAGCTCATCGCCGACAAGGAGCAGGCCAAGAAGCTCGACCAGGCCAACAAGGCCGTCATCACCGGCGACGACGCCGAGCAGCTCATCGCCGAGAAGAAGGCCCAGATCGAGAAAGAGCCCAACAACATGAACTACTACCGGGCTCTTGCGAGAATCTACGTCCAGAACAAGCGCTTCTCCGAGGCCGTCCAGACTCTCGAGTCCGCCCTCTCCCTCGGCAGCGTGGACCCCGAGCTCGACCGCATGCTCTCCCAGGTGCGCGTGCAGGACTACGACGCGCGCATCGCCGCCCTCCGCGCCGAGGGCAAGGCCGAGGACGCCGACGCCCTCGAGGGCGAGAAGGACCAGTTCGTCTTCGACGACCTCTACGCCCGCGTCGAGCGCTACCCCAACGACCTCCGCCTCCGCTACGAGCTCGGCCTCCAGTACTACACCTACGGCGACGCCGACCCCACCTTCTACGACGAGGCCATCAAGCACCTCCAGCTCGCGCAGAAATCCCCCAAGGACCGCCTCTCCGCCCTCTACTACCTCGCCATGTGCTTCCTCAAGAAGGGCCAGACCGACATGGCCATCATGCAGCTCGAGGCCGCGCGCGACCAGCTGCCCACGATGGACGACCTCAAGAAGAAGGTCGTCTACCAGCTCGGCCTCTGCGCCGAGGAGAAGGGCGACTTCCAGAAGGCCTACGCCTACTACAAGGACGTCTACTCCGCCGACGTCACCTTCGAGGACCTCGGCGAGCGCATGATGAACCTCTCCAAGAAGATCTGACCGCGCCCGCTTGGTTCCCGCAGACGACACAAGAGCCGATATGCGCCCCTCCGGCGTCGGTACGCCCGTCCTTCCACCCGGCAGGGCGGCGATTGAGCTGTTTCATGCCAATTCGAAGCCGTGTCAACTTGAAAGGAACAAAATGAAAAGAATCATGCCGTTCGCACTGTGCTGCCTGGCAGCCGCGTTCACGGCGGCGGAGAACGCCGCGCCGGCGGATGAACTCGCCCGCCGCCGCGCGCTTGCGCAGGACATCGCGTCCGTCCCCGATGCCCCCGAAGGCTACAGGCGCCCGAAGGGCTGGAAGCCCGTCCTGTACCCCAAGACGATCCTCGAGATCGCAAGGGACCATTCCGCCGAGACCATGGCCCGCGCGAAGGCGCAGATGGCGAAGGTGGACGCCGTTAACGCCGCCGGCAAGTACAAGCCGACTGGAGCATCGATGGACTCCCACCCCTGCCCCGAATGGTTCGTGGACGCCAAGCTCGGCATATTCATCGACTGGGGCCTCTGGTCCC
>CAMOHV010000288.1 GCA_946615275.1 uncultured Verrucomicrobiota bacterium
TGTCCACGAGCGGCAGCTTGCCGATCTTGTTCGCGCGCATGATCTCGTACGCCTTCTTGAGCGAGGTGCCGGGCTTGGCGGTGACCATGCCCTTCTGCATCACGTCGGAGAGCTTCATCGCGTCCATCGGGGCGTAGCGGAGGTCGCTGGAGGTGATCATGCCCACGAGGCGCCCGTCGGCGTCAAGGACGGGGAAGCCGTTGAACTTGAGGCCGAGGCGGCGCTTCTCGGCGCGGAGGAATGATATGTCATCGTTCTCGTGGAAGCACACGGGCTTGGCGATGAGGCCGTTCAGGTGGCCCTTCACCTTGCGCACCTGCGCGGCCTGGTCGTCCTCCTCGAGGTTCTTGTGGATCACGCCGATGCCGCCCGCGAGGGCCATGGCGATGGCCATCGGGGCCTCGGTGACGGTGTCCATGGCGGCGGAGACGAAGGGTATCTTCATCTTCTGGCGGGATGTCAACTGGGTCTCAAGCGAGGCGTCGTCGGGCAGGAAATCCGCATATTGCGTGACGAGCGTCACGTCGTCGTAGGTGAGGCCTTCGAACGGGAAGGTCCTCATGAAGGCGTCCATGTGTCTGTTGTTTGCCATGATGTTCCCTTTTTGGCTTGGATATTATACGCGATTCAGCGCGTCTCGTCAAGAGGTTCCGGAGACCTGTCGCGGAGGAGGAGAGCGGGGTTGGAGCGCACCTCGTCGGCGAAGACGCGCAGCGAGGCCGAAGCCTCGCGGAGGTTGGAGAGTATCTCGTTCACGTTCCCGCGCTGCGCGTCCAGCATTCCGCCGGCCCCCTCGACCGTCGCGCCCGCGCTCTTTATGGTGTATATGAGGTTCGTCCACGCGTCCACGAGATCCATGCGGTCGATCTGCCCAAGGATGCGCTGGGCGGAGTCGGCGGCGCTCTGGAGTATGCTCGGCGCCGGCGGCACGCAGACGTTCTCCGGCTTCCAGGATATCTTCTTGTCCTGGATCTTCGTCTTGGGGTAGTTCATCTCGATGCGCGAAAGGCCCGTGACTCCGCTCGCAGAGACCGTAGCGTGTATGCCCTTCGCGAGCATCTCGTTGACGTGCCCCTCCACGTTTCCGTCGCTGAGCCCGATGAGGCGGCGATCGAGCGCCATCAGCACCCAGATCGTCTGGCGGTCCTCCGGCGCGGCTTTTGGGTATTCGGCGGCTATGAAGGAGATGCGCTTCACCGCGCCCACCTTCACGCCGCGGAAGTTCACCGCGCTGCCTACGTCAAGCCCGCTCACCGGATCTACGAAGTACGTCTCAACGAGGAACTCGTGCTTGTGCGCGCCCGCGCCGCCGAACCACATCACCGCCCCGACTATGAGCGCGCTTGCGAGGACCACGAACAGGCCCAGCCTGGCATAGTTTGCGTTTGTCGCCATGTCACACCTTCGGCAGGATGAACTTGCAGGACGCGCCCTTGTTCTCTTCGAGGATCGCGTCCCATACCTCCGGGCGCGCCTCGCCCTTTTCCAGCGGTTTCGGGAAGAAGAACTCGCGTTCATCGAGGGTCGCGGTGGCCTGCCCGGGCGAGGTGCGGAACACGGTGTAGCCGATGTCGCCCCAGTGCCCCGTGGAGGGCAGGCACAGCGAGCGCAGCACGCCGCGGCTTCCCCACTTGTGCGGCGCCCATCCCGTGTACCAGCGGTGGTTGTGGCCGTGGATGTATCCTGCCACTGCGGGGGAGCTGACGAGCAGGGCCTTGAGGGGCTTGCCGCCGGCGCTAAGCTCGTTGAGGGGATGGTGCGCGCAGACGAAGACGGGGCGCTTCCATTTCGGGAGCTCTGCGAGGAGCCATTCCTGCTGGGCCTTGTCGAGCGTGCCCGCGACCGGCCCCATGTCGTTCGCGCCGCGGTCGTTCGAGCCGGCGAGGGAGTCCATCATCAGCAGGTCGGCATGGCCCACGTCCGCTACGGAGATGACGCGCCCAGGCACCTTGACGCGCTTGGCGTAGTCGGGATGCACCTCGAAGAAGTGGGACCGCCGGTCGTGGTTGCCCATGCCGATCGTGACCGTTATGCCGGCGTCGGAGAGCATCTTCAGATACGGCGCGGAAGTCTCGTAGTCCGCCTTGGCGCCGTAGAGATAGGCGAGGTCGCCGAAGATGACGACGTTCTTCGGGAGTGGGTTCATCTTCAGCACCTCGGCGACGAAGGGCTTGAATCTGTCCAGCTGGTACGATTCGCCGCCGCGCACGTGGACGTCCGAGAAGAACACCGTCAGGCTGGGATCGTAGTCGGACTCCGCGCCGGCGAAGAAAGAACGACAGCCCCCGACCGCGGCGAAGGCGCCGCCGGCGGCCGAGAGGCGAAGGAATGATCTACGTGAGATTTGCATCTGATTGATTCCTGAAATTGGTTTCTGGTTTCTTGTTTCTGGTTTCTGGTTCCTGGTTTCTGGTCCTACTCGTCCTATTCTCCTACTCGTCCTATCCTCCTACTCGTCCTATCGGCCAGTTGGCTGGCGTCAGGCGGGGTTTCCGAACTTGATGAAGAGCGGGCGGTAGAGGCCCGCCATGTCCATCACCGGCTCGAGCGTGCACTTGGACGAATTGTAGGCGTATGAGCGGAGGATGCCGCTCATCTTGAGCCCGGCGAGGAGGAACTTGCCGCCGGGGAAGAACTCGAAGTCGCGCGGGAATGCTCCGCCGAGCTTCATGATGTTCAGGAGGGCGATCAGGCCGGTGTCGGGATCGACCGCGAACACGGCGATGGAATCGTGCCCGCGGTTTGAGCAGAAGAGCTGCTTGCCGTCCTCGGAGAGCTTGATGGCGGCGGCCTTCGAGAAGTCCGTGAAGCCGGCGGGCAGAAGCGGGAGCTGCTGCACGGGGCGGAAGGACTCGCCGTCGTAGCGGTAGGAGGTGACGTAGTTCTCGAGCTCGAAGATGACGAACGCCAGCTTCCCGTTTGGATGGAAGAGTATGTGGCGCGGGCCTGCTCCGGCGGGGGTGGTGTGGATCGTGCGCGAAGGGATCTCCTTCAGGCCGTTCGCGCGGTCCGCCCAGTCGTAGACCTTCACCTGGTCCACGCCGAGGTCCACCACGCAGAGGTTCTTCGAGTCGGGCGAGACGATCGCGCAGTGCGCGTGCGGCTTGTCCTGGCGCGGCTTGTTGGGCCCGGCGGGGTCCGTGATGCACGTCTGCACCGCCGGCCCCTTGAGCGCGCCGTCATCGGCCAGCTCCACGAACCCCGCGGTGGCGCCGCCGTATTCGGCGTAGACTAGCGCCTTCTCGTCCGGGGCGAGCGACACGTGGCACGGCGTGCTGGCGCCGGTCCCGAGCGCGTTGATCTTCACGAGGTCGTCGCCCTTGATGGCGTAGGCCGCGAGGCCGCCGGACTTCCCGCGCGGGCCGAACGCGGGATCCGAGAACGACGTGTACAGGCGCGTCTTCGCGCGGTTGATTGCCATGTAGATGGCGTTGGGAACATGCAGAAGCCGACGCTGGCGGAAGCGCCCCGTCTCGGCATCCGCCTCAAGAATGCGTATGCCTTCGTTCTTGTCGTCGGTCTGATGCCCGACGTATGCGATGTATTTCATG
>CAMOHV010000289.1 GCA_946615275.1 uncultured Verrucomicrobiota bacterium
CGCGCTCGTCGATTCCCTCGTAATGTCCGCACAGGAAGACGAGATGCCCGCATCCTGCGAACTCCTCGGCCTTGCGCTGCGTATACGGCTCTCCCGCGGGGGTGGTGAGGACGACGCGCGCGCCGGGCGAGGCGACATTCTCGATCGCGTCGTACCACACGTCCGGCTTCATCAGCATCCCGGGGCCTCCGGAGTACGGCTTGTCGTCTACGGTGCGCCTCTGGTCGCGCGCGAAGTCCCTCAGATCCACGGTGCGCAGCTCCAGCCGTCCGGCCTTCACGGCGCGTGCAACGATGCTCTCGCCGAGGAAACCGGCGAACATGCCTGGAAACGCCGTTATGATGTCTATCTTCACGTCGCGCAAATCAGAGGCCCAGCTCCGCGAGGAGTCTGTCCGCAGGCATGAAACCCACTGTGCGGGCCGCAATCTCGCCGCCCTTGAAAAGCAACACGGCGGGGATGGACGTGATTCCATAGTCGGCCGCGCGCATGGGGGCCTTGTCCACGTCCATTCCCACCACGTCGAGGTCGGACCTTGATGCGGCGATCTTCTCGAGCTCCGGCCCTAGCATCTGGCAAGGACCGCACCATTCGGCGCGGAAATCCACCAGGACCGGTTTCGCGCTCTTCAAGACGCGCTCGTCGAACGCTTCGTCTGCAATCTCTTCTATCATGCTCTCCTCCTGCATCCAAGTTTCAAATCAAGTAGATTATCGCATTTAAAGCCCGAAATGTCAATACCTTCCGCCTTTGGAGGTTCCCCAAAATTCATACAGAACTACAGAATCTTACAGGATTCACAAGAAGAACGAATCCAGCCGATGCCCGAGGTGCGTCCAGCGGCGCCTCGCCTCCGCGTCCTTGGCGTCGCGGCGAACCGCGAGATTCGCGACACGGCCGCCGGCATCTTATCAGGCTCATGTTCGAGGCGGGCCATGCGGATCCAGTCCGCTCCCATGCCATTGCCTCCAATGACTCTACTCCGCCACCCTGTCGCGGCGAAACGTGAAGAAGAAGCTCACAGCCATCAGCACCGCGGCGAGAAAGTATCCGCCCGCCATCACGCCGAAGCCGATCTCAAAGCCCTTCACGCCCCATCGCTGCGACAGCATGCCGATCACGACGCCCGAGAGCGCGCCGAAGAAGAAGCCTATCATGGTCAGCAGCCCCACGGCGGTGGAGCGGTGCTCCGGCGGCACGACGTCGAACAACGAGGCGTGCGTGTTCACCTCGAAGCAGCCGCGGAACACGCCGTAGGCGCCCGCCGCCACGAGCATCAAGGTGAACGAGGGCGCAAGGCCGATCAATAGAAGCGCCGGCGCGCCCAGAAGAAGCGCGACCACCTGGAAGCCCAGACGGAAGCGCGGCATTCGCGCCACGAACCTGTCGGTGACCATCCCGCCCAGAATGATCGCGGCCAAGGCGAAGAGATGGTGCCAGAGCATCACGCCCTGCCCGGCCTTCTCCACGCCCACGGCGAACTTCTCCGCCGCGAACTTGGGCGCCCAGAAGAGATATGCGTTGTTCGCGAACACGATCGCGGCGAATCCGGCGGTGGCGCAGAGCGCCGATGGATTGCAGAAAAAGGCGCGCAGACCCGCGGCAAGCGACTTGTCGCGCCCGGCGGGAGCCTTCACGCCGGCGCCTCCGCCCGGTTTCGCCACGCCGTCCTTCAGTATCCAGATGAACGCCACCCCCAGCGCGCACCCCGCCAGGCCGAAGGCGATGAACACGTTCCGCCACGTGCCGAGGAAGCCAAGCGCCAGCGCGACTATGAGCCCAGAGACCATCAGGCCTATGTAGAGAGACGCCTGGTGGATCGAAAGCGCCACGGAGCGCGTCTCCCTGTGATGCGTCGCTATCAGCGCGTAGGCGCTCGGCGCGTAGAAGCTCTCGCCTACGCCGGTGGCTATGGAACGGAAGAAGAGCGCGCCGACGAAGCCGCCGATGAAGCCCATGCAGATGGTCATGAGCGACCACGCGATCAGCGAGCAGGTGATTATCCACTTGCGGCTGAAGCGGTCGCCAAGGACGCCGGCGAACACCGTCATCGCGGCGAGCGTCCAGCAGAGGACCGTGTTTATCCAGCCGATCTGCACGTCGGTGAGCGCAAGATCCTTCTGAATGGGGATGGTTAGAATCCCGAAGAGCGCGCGGTCCGCCTGGTGGAAGAAGAACGCGCAGCTGAGCATCGCGACCAGAAGCCATTTGTAGGAGTTCTTCATTGCTTGCAGCCCTGTAGATTGGAGAATGGTGCCTGGGGCTCGGCGTTAAAAGCCGCTTCGCGTCTCGTACATCCGATAGCCCACGTCGCGGATGGCGGCGACGGTCTCGGGGTACGGGCGGTCGCAGACGTCCGTCCAGCCCACCTGGAAGTATTCGCCGTCGAATCGGCCGGACGTGGCCTGGTCGGAGAACTGGTGCCAGTGCACTCCGACGATCTGCGGGTTCGCGAGCGCGCTCTCGACGTACCGCTTGAGCGCGGCCGCGCGCCCCTCCTGCGTGCCCTTGTTGATGAGCGACGCGCCGAAGAGCCCGCGGTCGTGCGCGCCGAAGTGGAACTCGCCGATCATCACCGGCGCGTCGAGGTTCTGCGGGAGGCGCCATGCGGATATGTCCTCGCTGTAGATGTTGTAGCTCACCACGTCGCAGTGCTTCGCGCATGCCGAGACGGCCCAGGGGCGCGCCGAGCCGGCGAAGCGGCAGCCGAGGTAGAGGAGGCCGGGGTCGAACGCCTTCACGGCCTCGCGCGTGCGCTTGAAGTACTCCTCCGCGATCACGCGCGTGAACGCCTTGAGTTCCTCTTCGGGCACTACGTCGCGCTTGGGGTCGATGCCCTTCGCGGCGAGGCGCTTCACGAACTCGACCTTCGCGGGCTGGTCGTCCGGGCTCCACAGCGTCCACTGCGCGAGGTCCGTCTCCTTCGAGCCCCACTGGATCTCGTTGTCGATGAAGAAGCCGATGCACCAGGGGTCGTGCGCCTCGCGCCCGTGCGCCGCGAGTGCGGCGGTGCAGGCCGTCGTGAACGACGGGTCGAACGGGTCGCGGAACTTGAACCAGGAGCCCCAGCTCGCCGCGATCGTGCGCGAGTCCACCTCCACGCGCTCGGCGTAGGGCGTGCGGTCCTGCAGGCAGATGCGCAGGTCGCTCGAGTTGGCGATCGTGTTCGCGCCCCAGCTGCGGAGGCGGCGGTGGCAGGAGTCGGAGTACTTCGCGAACCAGTCCGCGCCGTACTTGCGGTGGAGGTTGGCGGACGAGAAGTCGAACCAGCGCGTCTCGTTGCGGATGAGGTAGAAGCGCTTGAGGAGGTCGTCGCACGTCTCGTAGAACGCGGCGAGCGGCTCGCCCTTCTTCGGCAGGCCCTCGAAGAGGCAGTCGCGCGGTGGCAGATCGCCGCCGCAGCGCGGCGTGCGCGGATTGCCGTTGAGCGGCGTCATCGCGGAGGACGGCGTCACGCGCACCGCGCCCCAGCTCCAGAAGAGGCGCCCCTCGGGATCGACGAGCCACCACTTGCCGTCGCGCTTCTCTGTGCGGAAGCGCCCGGTGGCCTT
>CAMOHV010000290.1 GCA_946615275.1 uncultured Verrucomicrobiota bacterium
GGAGCGGTCGGTGAGCGTGAGCGTGGCGTAGAATGAATCGTCCGGCGCGGCGAAGCGCGGGGCGTCGGGCTGCATCACGAGCTTGGGGGTGACCTTCTGCTGCACGGAGGCGGCGCCGACGGCGGAGGAGGAGTACGCTACGGCCGTCACGCGCACTTCGCCGACGAATTCGGGGAGGTTGAAGACGGCGCGCCCCACGCCGTTCGTGAGCGGCACGGCGGCGTTCCAGCGCGCGAGAGGCTTGAAGCGGCGCGAGGGGGCTGGGCTTACGCGGCCGAGGAGGTCGTCGCCGAAGCCGCCGCCCGTCTTGACGCCGCCGATCTTGAGAGGATCGCCGTCCCAAATCGGGAGAAGACGCGCGAAGAGGTCCCAGACGGGCGTGTCGCCCACGCGGGCCTGCGCGAAGTGCGCGATGGGATCCGGGGTCTTCTGGGCCGTGAGGATGTTGATGCCCTCGTCTACGACGGTGACGACGGCGACGACGCCCGTGGCGGGGCCGTGGACGGCCGAGACGTCGGCGGTGAGGACGCTCCCCTGCTCGCCGCCGCAGACTACGGACGAGGCGACCTTCACCGGCAGCTCGCGCTCGAGCGGACGCACCTCGAGGCAGGCGGCGCCGATGGCGCGTATGCTCTGGCGCGAGGTCTCGGCGTCGGCGCCGCGTATGACGGCGATCGCGACGTCCACGTCTGGCGACCACTCTGTCGCGGCGGCGGAAAGGACGAGCTCGGTGGTGGCGTTGGTGAGCGCGAAGGACTCGCAGTGGATCATGGTGTCGCGCATGACGGTGAGGAGGGCGGAGCCGGTGAACGGGGACTTGACGACGATGCGGGGGCGCTCGCCGGGGCGGTAGATCGGCTTGTCGGGCGTGATGGCGATCGATGACGGCCTGGCCATGGGGGCGCGGACGGTGCTGTCGCCCCACGTGCTTAGCCAGAACGGGGCGGCGAAGGAGGACGGGCCGTCTAGGTCGCGCAGCACGAGGATGTAGTCGCCGCCATCGCGGAAAGGAATCGAGACCGGGACGTCGGCGTCGGGCTTCGTCTCGATGGTGACGGGCTCGGAGCATGGGACTTCGACGCGTTCGCAGGACCATGTGTGCCACCCGGTGTCAGTGTCGCGCTTGCAGGTGTAGACGCTCTCCACGCGGATGAAGGAGAGCTCCAGGCGGCGTGGCTTCGCGAGGCGCGAGCCGTCCGGCAGGACGCACGCCACAGGGACTGAGGCGAAGCCGCTTTCCGGGATCCGGACGGTGTCGGGGATCTTTGCGCCGATGTAGTGGGGGTAGAAGTGCAGGATCTTCTTGGCGCGGGCGGAGGCGGGGCGTCCGCCGTCCTCGAAGACCGTGCCCTGGGCGGTGGCGCGCACGGCGGCCTTGGGGAGGCCGGCCTCGGCGAACATCACGGCGGGGAAGCTGGCCTTGCCGGATTCGTCGAGGGAGGTCCTGGCGAGGCGGCGGAAGTTGGGGTTGAGGCCGCGCTTGTCGTCGCCGAACTTGTAGTCCTTCCACTTGGGCGGTGAGAACGGTGCGTCCTCGAAGGCCACTGCGCCTTCGGCGCGGAGGTGGCGGGCTGGGCCGCCGAAGAGATGCTCGGCAGTGACGTTGAAGGAGAAGTTGGTCGGGGAGTCGCCGCCGGGCTCCACGTTCACGCGGATCTGCGGAGGAGCGAACTCCTCGATGGAGACGGAGACCTCGCCGAAGCATGTGGAATCCTTCTTGCCGGGGAGGTGGAGGGCGAGGTCCCAGGAACCGCTGGGACGGTCCTGCGGGACGGAGAATCCAGCGTATGAGACGGCGCCGAGGGCGTCGGGCATGAGCGTCTTGCGCTGTTCGATGTTGCCTTCGGTGTTTATGAGGCGCAGCTCCACGGGGAATGGCTTCGGCGCCACGCCCTTGCCGTTGCGGAGGATGGCGTGGAAGAAGATGTTCTCGCCGTGGCGGTAGATGCCGCGCTCGGTCCAGGTGAAGGCGGTGCATTCGTTGGGCTCGAGGTATGGCAAGCGTGCGAGCTCGGAGATGCCGGACTCCTCGAGGGACATGCTGTCCTTTAGGGCCATGAACGAGACGTCGGAGGAATCGGCGGACTCGGCGACCACGGCGAACGGCTCGAGCTTGCCGGCGCAGTCGATGACGCAGAGGCCGCTGGAATCGGAGACGGCTGAACCAAGGCGCACGTTGCTGGAGGAATAGGCGGATATGCGGCAGCCGGCGATTGGGCGGCCCTTGAGGAGGGATGTTGACCAGACATGCAGCCGGCGGCCGGCGCGGCGGACGGTGAGGCCGATGTCCGTGATGCACACGAGGCGGTGGCGGAGGGGGTTGAAGTCCTTGTTGTCGTCGTCGTCCCAGCGACAGTACCAGTCTTCGCGGGGCTTGTCGGCGCTGCGGGCCGTCACGAGGAATACGCCGTTGGACGGGGCGCCTGCGGAGGGATTGACGGCGAGGGGGACGACGCTGCGCTCGTTCAGGCGGTAGTTGGCGGAGGTCTTCCATTCGCGGGGGGTGTCGGCGAGGTCGGAGGTGTACTTGGAGTCTGCGTCGGCGTTGGCCAGGGAATATTCGCGCTCTTCGCGTGCGAGGATCTGCACGATGTTGGCGGGGGGGACGCGCGCAACGGAGAGGAGAAGGTTCGTCACGTTGATGGATGAGATGGGGATGAGGCGCTTGCCGTCGGGCGGGAGATATCGGCCGTGGGCGGCGAAGCCGACTTCTGGCCGCGCGTCGCAACGCGTGAAGGTGTAGGTGAAATCCTCGGCCAGGGGGAGGACCTTGGCGTCCTTGGCCGCCGGGAAGCCGGCGCGGACGCGCAGCGTGATGGGCGTGCGGTACGGGAATTCGCCCGTCACCTCCACGCGCGGGCTCCACGTGCCGCCGGCGCACCGGAGGCCGACCGCGCCCTTGATGGGCGAGACCTTGATGTACTCGCGAAGCACCTCCTCGTCGGCGGGGGCGGAGAGACGAAGCTTGAGCGTGCAAAGATCGTCGTAGTCGACGCGCTCGATGACAATCGGCTTGGGGGTAGGTGCCACGGCCGCCGCCTTCTCCGGCGCCTTGGCGCCGCTTCCTTCGGGCTGAGCGGGGATGACGAGGTTGGCGCCGACCTCAAGCTTGGAATCCTGCTGCAAGCCGTTGGCTTCGATGATCGAGCTGGGGGAGACTCCATACCCAATCGCGATGGACGCCAGGTCTTCGCCCTCTTTCACGGCGTGGATGTAATGTGACTTGTTCTTGGCCTCGGCCTTCGCCTTGGCGGATTTGAGCGCGGCCTGTGCCTTCGCAAGATCGTCCTTCAACTGCGATATCTGCGTCTCGGCCGCCGCCGCATCGGCCTTTGCCGCTTCAAGCCGCTTGTGGTCCTTGATCGAGATGTGCACGAGGCCGAGGCACACGAACAACACGAAGAGATTCCAGAGCAGACGAATACGTACGCCGCCCATTTTGCGCGAAACGGAGATTTCTCCGCCGCCAAATGCGATTTTTACCTGTTTCATGGCAACACTTCACCTTTCTACCGAACTCGAAAAGAGGGGGGATTGCGGC
>CAMOHV010000291.1 GCA_946615275.1 uncultured Verrucomicrobiota bacterium
TGACGGGGCGGCGGTCGGCGAGATACCCGTCGCGATCCGCGTTCTGCCGTTCGCGCTGCCGGTTCCCTGCACGTACGCCGACCCTTCGCGCCCGATGATCGTCACGGCGTCGCACTATCTCGCGATGAAGGACGTGCTCAGGTACAACGGCGGCGACCGCGCGCTTGGCGTCAGGCAGCTTGAGAGCGTCTTTCGCAATCTCGTCAGGCACGGCCAGACGCTGCACTTCCTCAAATCCGAGCTGGACGACGCGGATGGCGAAACCCTGATGACGCTCGGGCTCATGAAGAAGACGGGGCTGCGCACTGACGTCGTCCGCATAGGCGTGTACAGGCCCAAGACGCACAAGTTCCAGATGGAGCCGCTGCGCGCGGACGCGGAGAAGATGATGGCGCGCTTCGAGGAGATCCTCGGCCACCGCAACGTGTACCTGCGCTACGGCGACGAGCCGTCGGGCGCCTGGTTCGAGAAGAACCACAACTTCTTCGAGGCGTACGGCGACGCCGGATTCGTGTTCCACCTCCACGGCGAGAGCGACTTCCTGTACAGGGGCGCGGAGTTCGTCACGTGGTCGGGCATCGCCAACTGGCCGGACGACCCGCGCCCGACGGTCAGGTGGAACGCCCTCGCCGACGGGCGCGTGGGGTGGTATGGCAAGATGCACGTGGGACCCGAGAATCCTGCGTTCAACCGCCGCCAGTACGGCATGGCGTCGTATCTCTCTGGCTATTCCGCGATCTGCAACTACGCGCACCACCTCGGGCCGTACAACGACGACACGACCACCTACCGCCCGATGACGTTCTTCTACGGCGTCCACGGCGGCGTGATTGACACGATACAGTGGGAGGGCTTCCGCGAGGGGATCGACGACATGCGCTACGCGACGCTGCTGATGCGGCTTGCCAGGCGCGCCGAGAAGTCGGGCGTGCCGGCGACGGAGCGGATGGGCAGGAGCGCGGTCAGGCTTCTCCAGTCGTTCAATTCCGATTCCGGCGACGTGGCGGCGCTGCGGCTGGAGATGGCGGAACGCATCATGGCGCTGCGTGGGAAGGTTGGCGACGCGCCGCCGGACGCGCCGTTCAAGCCCATCGCCGCCGACGCGGACGAGCTGATCTCGCGGTACAAGGTCGATGCGCCGTACAAGAGCGAGATGAAGCTTGCGCCCGAGACGATGCGCGAGACCGTGCGCGCCGCGCTGGAGGGCGGATGCGCCGAGGTTGCCGACGCCAAGGCGCGCGTCGAGAAGCTGGACGAGGCGGGATGCTGCGCGAACTGGCTGGGCGACGAGGCGGCGGTGCGGCGGCTCTGGGCGATGCGGCAGACGGTCGCCAGGCCCAGGCCCCGCCGCGTGATGGAGGTGCCGTATTCCGAGGTGCGCGTGACGGGGCCGGATTCGTGGAAGCTCCTGTCGGTGAAGCCGGAAGGCCAGCGCGTGGACCGCGCCTACGGCGGCAGTCTCGATTTCCTCACGACCGACGTCGGTACAGGCGACCGCGGCGCGGGCGCGGCGGTCGAGGCGGCGGGCGCGACCGCGAAGCCCGTGTTCCATGCCGTGTGCGACGACTGGGGTCTGCACTTGAAGTTCGTGGAGGCGATGCCGAACGCGCGCGCGGTGGAGCTTGGCGCGGAGAAGGGGGGATCGTGGGAGATGTATCTCGCGCCCGGCGCCGACGCGCCGCACGCCGCGTTCATCGTGGATGTCGCGTCTGCCATCAGAGCCAATCCCGTCTACAACACGCAGTACGAGACCTTCGGCGTGAGGCGCGTTAGCAACGATCCAGGGCGCTTCCGCGCGCAGGCGGTGTTCGGCGAGGGGGTGGTCGAGATGCATGTCTCCGTCGCGTGGGAGAACTACGCGGGGCGGATTCCGGGCGATGGCGGCGAATGGGAGTTCGAGGCGCTTCGCTGGGGCGGACCGAACGGGAAGTCTGCGTGGAACGGCACGGAGTCCATACACGGGCGCTCGACGTGGGGGCGGCTCAAGTTCAGGCTTTCCGCATCCGCCCGTTGCGCAATCAGGCGCCGTCAGATCAATCTCGCGGCGGCGGCGTACCGGCGCGAAAAGACCATCGAGCAGCACTTTGACGGCGTGTTCTCGTGGTGGCGCGATCCGTACGTCGGCGACGCCGCGTTTTACGAGAAGGGGCTTGGGCCGCTCGTCGCGCGGCTCGACGCGATTGCCGGGCGCGCGAAGCCCGAGATGTCCGACGCGGCGGTGGAGGCGTTTTCGGACGCCGACCTCTCTGCGCTTCTCGACGTGAAGTTCGAGGTTGCGCGGCGTCGTCGCGACTGGCTGGAGGCGCGAATCGCGGGAATGGCGGGAAGGTGAAATCGGGCTGTAGCCGGTGAAAGTTTGAGAGTTTGCCCGTCGGCGGCGGGCTGGCGGAAGGCCACCTTCAGCCGATACACAAACTCCGATCAGCAGGGCTCTCGCGCGGGCCCTTGCGGGCGGCTTCGCCGTGCCTTCGGCACCTGCCCTCCGCTACGCTTCGGCGCATTCCCGCTCCGCAGAATCACATTTGCTTCGCGCCAACCATTCGTGTCTCGCTGAACGATCCTCAGAACATAATTCAAAGACCCAAATCGCCGTTGGAGCATCGCGAAGCTGCGGAGCGGGAATGCACCGGAGCGCAGCGGAGGGAAGATTCGGCGAAGCCGAACCCGTAGGGCGCGCAAGCGTCTGCGCGAGAGCCCGAACGCTCGGAGTAAATATGCTTTCCGAAAACGTGTTTAGCATCGCAGGCCAAAGCGCCGCAGGCTAACTCGAAAACTCGGCAACTCGTCGCCGCCGCCGTCCAACTTTATGATATACTGTCCGCCCATGGATCCAGAATCGCTATCAAAAGTTCGCAACATCGGAATCGTCGCCCACATCGACGCGGGCAAGACGACCACAACCGAACGCATCCTGTTCTACACCGGGAAAATCCACAAGCACGGCGACGTGCACGAGGGCAACACCACCACCGACTTCATGGTGCAGGAGCGCGAACGCGGCATCACAATACAGTCCGCCGCCATCTCCTGCGCGTGGAAGGACTGGGCCATCAACATAATCGACACGCCCGGACACGTGGACTTCACGATGGAGGTGGAGCGCTCGCTGCGCGTCCTCGACGGCGCGGTGTGCGTGTTCTGCGCCGTGGGCGGCGTGCAGCCGCAGAGCGAGACCGTGTGGCGCCAGGCGGACCGCTACCGCGTGCCGCGCGTCGCGTTCGTGAACAAGATGGACCGCATGGGCGCGGACTTCGCGCGCGTCGTGGAGGAACTGCGCACGAAGCTGAAGGCGAACGCCTGCCCCGTGGAACTGCCCATCGGGAAAGAAGACGGTTTCGTGGGCGTCGTGGACCTGCTCGAGATGAAGGGCATCGTCTACGACGAGGCGAGCGAGGGCAAGAACTTCACGGTGGGGGAGGTGCCCGCCGAGCTGAAGGACGAGGCGGAGCTCGCGCGCGCCGAGCTGTGCGAGAAGATCGCCGACCTCGACGAGGGCGTGATGGAGGCGTATCTCGAAAACGGCGACCTCACCGCCGAGGA
>CAMOHV010000292.1 GCA_946615275.1 uncultured Verrucomicrobiota bacterium
AGGCCGCGTGCCTGAACATGTCGAACCACTCCGGCGAGTTGAACGCGAGCGGCCCTTGCGGGATTGCGCACCCCGCGTCGAACATCTGAACGCCGCCGATGCCCGCCTTCGCGAGCGCCTCGAAGTCGCACGTGATGCCCTCCTTCGTGATGTTGCCGTTCATCATGTGGTACCACGTGTGCGGCTTCGCGGAGTCGGGCGGGCTTCTGAACCCCTCCTCCAGCGTGGTGGCGAGCGCCATACCGGCGGCCACAAGAACTGCCATGGCGATCTGTCTTTTCATCTTTCCTCCATTCATCCCGACCTTTCAACCTTTCAACCTTTGAACGGTTGTTTGAAGAACCGCGTGGCGACGAGCGCCACGGCGCCGTCGCCGGTCACGTTCGCCGCGGGGCCGTATCCGTCAAGCGCCATGTAGAACGCCATCATCACGGCCGTCTGGTCCGGCGTGAGGCCGAGGATCGACTCCAGGAACCCCACGGACGCCATCAGGACGCCGCACATCACCCCCGGCGCCGCCACGGCCGCTATCGCGAACATCGCGGTGAAATGCGCGATCTGCGCGAACGTCACGTCAAGGTCGTAGATGATGACGACGGCGAGCGTCGAGGCGATCATCTTTATCGCGCTGCCCACCATGTGCACGTTCGCGCAGAGCGGCACCACGAAGTCGCGCACGTCCTTGGGGATTCCGTTCTTCTCGCAGCATTCCAGCGTGACCGGGATCACGGCGGAGGACGACGCGATGGAAAGCCCCGTGAGATAGGCCGGCAGCATGTTCCACAGGCACCTGATCGGATTGCGCCCCGCCACAGCCCCCGCAAAGGCGTAGAGGAGGACGAGGAACACGATCGTGAGCGCCCAGCCCGTGCCGATCACCTTCACCATCGTGCCGGCCATCGCGGCTATCTTTCCGGAGGCCGTCATCTCGCAGATCATCGTCATTATGTAGACCGGCAGGCCCGGGATGATCGCCCGCTTGATCGTGCGCGTGACGATCGCGGCGAACTCGTCCGCCGCGCCCTTGAGCCGCTCTGCGCCCACGGCCACGATGCCCACGCCCACCATGAACGCCAGCGCCAGCGCCGTCAGCACGTCGCATACAGGCATGAGCTTCACGTCCACGTACGGCAGCAGCTTCACACCCTCTCCCGCCGCCGCCACGGCCCCCCTCGCCACGTAGAGGGGTAGCAGACTCCCCGCGGTGAAGTACGCGAAGAGCGATGCCGCGCACGTGGAGAGGTAGGAGAACGCCATCACGAACGCGAGAAGCCTTCCGGCCCCCTTTCCGGCGTTCGCGATCGCGGGAGTGACAAGCCCCAGGATCAGAAGCGGAACGATGAACTTGAGAAGCTGCGCGAAGAGCACGTTGAACGTCTTGAAGACGCGCAGACCCACGATGCCCGCGTCGCCTAGCTTCATGAACGCGAAGCCGAACGCGACGCCCGCGAGAATGGCCACCACGATGCGCCCGAACATGCCGAGCCTGAATGGCCTCGATCTTGAAACCGGATTGTCCATGTCCATGCCGCCGATGCGCTTTGCCGAATGCGATGACGCCTCCGCGAGATCATTCGCCGAGACGCCTGTCGAGGCGCACGAGCTTCGACGTCCAGCCGCCGGCGGGAGGCTTGCCGGGCAGCCGCTTCGACACGCCCTGCCAACAGCGGCGTCCATCGTAGATGAATCCGCGCTGTCCGCCGTATCCCTGCATCCGTCCCGTCTCCTTGAACGTCTTCGCGTCGATGCGCACCATCGGCCCGCCGTAGCACATGAGATAGAGCGAATCGCCGTAGCGCTTTATCACCTCTATGCCCATCTTGACCTTCAGGTTGTCGATGAGATGGGTGGACAGGATGTCGAATTCCGCGCTTACATGATGGAAGCGCACCTGGGAGGCGGAGATGTCGTCTGGGCGCAGGCAGCCTACGACGAACGAGCCGTCTTCGAGGACGGCGAGCGATCCGGCGCGGTCGTTGGCGGGCATGATGCGCCTGGCCTTGAGCTCAAGCGTCTCTGCGTCGTACTCGTTCACCTGCAGCCTGCTCTTCGGCCCCCAGGGAAGTATCCGCCCCTTCTCCGTGGGGCACACGGCCACGTAGAGAGTTCCGCCCTTCAGCTCGCAGCCGGCGTTGTGCCCCTCCACCTTCGCGCGGCGAAGGATCCTGCCCGTCAGGTCCGTCTTCACGATGTCCCACGTGTGCGCCCAGTATATGAACTCGCCGCCGTCCCACCATACGTCCTGGAGATGCCCCTGGTACTTGCCGGGGAGAACGATCTCAGGCACGTCCGGCATCCCCCCGTCCGACGCGGCGAGCGCGTTGCGCCCGCGCATCGTCTCGGGCACCTCCAGCCCGAGCAGAGCGAGCGTCGTCGGGGCAGCGTCGGCGTTGATGACCGGCGCTCTGAGACGCCACTTGTCCTTCGGAAGCGCTGGAGACCAGACTATGAACGGAATCTCGAAGCATTCGATCACCGGCATTCCGTGCTTCTTGCCAAGTCCGCCATGGTCCGCAGTCAGGACGATGGCCGTGTCCGCCGCCATGCCGCGCTTTTCAAGGGCCGCGACCACGCGGGCGATCTGCGCATCGGCGTGCCGGCAGGCGTTCGTCTGCTCCGGGGATCCCCAGCCGTACGTGTGGCCGGCGTGGTCCACGGCATGCTGGTAGAGGAACACGAGCGTGGGGTCCTTGTCGAGGATGGAGATGAACTCGTCCGCCATTGCCTCGTCGAGCGCAAGATGCTCCGAGTGGTCTTTCCAGTTCTTCTGCGTGTACACGGAAACGTGGCTGACGGCGTTCGTGTTGTGGAGCGTGCTGATCGTGCCCCAGTCGTAGATCGAAGCCGTCCACGCATCCGGCCGCTGGCGGCGGACTTCGGAGAACACGCATGGCGGAATGCCGTTCCCGGTCTTCTCCCACGGCTCGAACACGGGCTTTCCTGAGTTGTTGCGGAAACCGTGCAGCTCGGCCAGCGTGCCGGTGAAGATGCTGGGCCAGTTTATCCCCGACGACGTGGGGAACGAGCAGCGCCCCACGGCATACAGCCCCTCGCCGCGCAAGCGCGAAAGCGCGGGCATGTCGCCCCACGGGATCCACCGGGCGCCTAGGCCGTCCACGCCGATTATGACCACCCTGCGCACCTTGCCCGGCTCATCACGCCCTCCCGCAGACGGCTCCGCGCCAAACGCCGCCGCGCAAAGAGTCGCGGCCGCGGCCATCGCGGTGAAACCACGCCAGACCGACGCCACGCCGGCCATACTTGAAAAACTGTTCTCATGGCAATTAGGATTCATGGCTGATTTCTCCAATATTCAGTGGTGTATTATATCAGAAAACCGCCATCCGCCATGAATCTTTTTGCCAATAATATGCTATCCGAATCACTTATCAAAGCCGGGCGCGGTTCACGAAATAGACGGCGCCCACCATGCACAGGAAGGCCCAGAGGTAGTCCCATCTCCACTTTTCGCCCATGAAGAGGATCATGAACGGGACGAACACGCAAACGGTGATCACCTCCTGGATGATCTTCAGC
>CAMOHV010000293.1 GCA_946615275.1 uncultured Verrucomicrobiota bacterium
CCCTCGACGTCGGGGAACATCTTCTCGGCGTACTTCTTGCAGGGCTCGAACTCGGAGACCGCCTTCTTCACGATAGCCGCGACACGCTTCGGGACGTTCGGGTCGTCTGCGTAGAGCGTCTGCATCGTCATGGCGGCGCCAAGCATCTGCTGCGACCACCTCAGCGGCGGCGTGTGGCACGTGGCGCGCCCCTTCTCGACGAGCTCGATGATCATGCGGTTGAGCTGGCCCTTGTTCTTCATGTAGAACTGGTTCCACGTGAGCTTCTGCTTGCCCACCGGGCGGACCACGCCCTTGGCGTTCTTCTCGGTGGTCTCGAGCTGGAGCCCCTTGGAGTCCGCGGACACGATCTCCGTGGTGCGGTTGCCCTTCAGGAACTTCATGCCCTTGGAGTGGCCGATGAAGTGCTTCTGGAGCGCGGCCATGTACTCTATCTTGGCCGTCTGCATCTTAAGCTCCTCCTTGCCCTCGTCGGTCACGAAGTCGTCGCCCAGGGCCTTCATCTGCTTGATCGCGAGATCCCAGCTGAGCTGGCGCAGAAGAGTGCCGGCGAAGGAGTCGAACTTCTCGCCGGCGGCCTTGATCTCCTCCTCGGCCTTGGCCTTGCGCTCCTCGGCGGCCTTCGCCTCGGCGGCGGCCTTCGCCTCGGCCTCGGCCTTGAGGCGGGCCTCCTTGGCGGCCTTGGCGCGGATGCGCGAGAGCTGGTCGGAGATGGTCCTGGTGAGGGACGTGGTGCGGTTCTTGATGACGCCCGCCTTGCGCTGCGTCTGGTCCACGCACTTCATTCCCTTGATGTCGTTGAGCCCCTCGAGGAGCTTGCGCGAGAGAGCGCCGAGCGCCTCGGTGGTGGGGGCGTCCTCGGCAGTAAGCTCCTTGGCCTTGTCGCCTTCCTTGAGGAGCAGCTTCACGCGGGCCTGGACGCGGATGTCGGCGGCCTTGCAGTAGTAGGCGTCCTCCCACAGCTCGATGAACTGCTTCACGGACTGCGGCACCTCCACCGGCTTCTTCTCCTCCTTCTTCTCCTCTTCCTTCGCCTCCTCGGCGGGCGCCTCCTCCTTCTTCTCCTCCTTCTCCTCGGCCTTGGCGTCCGGGGCGGCGGCGCCCTTTGCGAGCTTCTCGAGGGCGGCCATCGCCGACGCAGGATCCTTTATGCTCTTGGCGAGGGCCTCGAGCTCGGCGGGGTTCTTCATCATCTTGGCGACGGCGGCGAGTGCGGCCGGATTGGCCTTCACCTTGTCCATGATCTCCTTGTACTCGGGCGACGCGACGTCGATCGGCTCGCCGCCGGCGTCCTTGACCTTGGATAGGAGCTGCTTCGCGGCGGCCTCGAGCGCCGCGGGGGTGACGGGAGCGTCCTTCGCGGGGGCGCCCTTCGCGTCCTTGGCCGCGGCGGGCGGCGCGTTGGTTGCGGCGGCCTGGGCGGCCGGCGCGTTCGTCGCGGCGCCGGCGGCGGCAGGGGCGGCGTTGGTGTCCGCCTTCGCCTCCACGGCCTTCTGGGCGTCCGCTGCGGCCTTGGCCTCGGCTGCGGCGGCCGCGGCCTTTTCGGCGGCGGCGTTGAGCTCGGCCACGTACGCCTCGGCGTCGGCGATCTCCTTCGACGGCGGAGGCACGATGCTCCCGCCGATCGCCTCGAGTATCTCGGGCGTGAGAAGGCCCTTGACCTTTGTAGAGGCTTCGTTCATCTCCTTCTCGGCCCGCTGGGCGAGCTCGTGGAAGTTGTTCCCGAAGTCGGTGATCGCCTTGAGGTTCTTCTCGATGGCCGTGCGAGCCTCGGCCTGCTTGCTCACGATCATCTCGTAGTGCTCGCGCTCCTCGCGCACCTTCTCGGCGTGCATGTACCATAGGAGCCCGCCCACGACGACTACGATGAGAAGCACGACTCCGCCCACGGCGAGTCCGACCATCTTCCCGACGGACATCCCCTGCTTCTCCTCCTCCTCGGCGGCGAGCGGGGTCACCTCCAGCGACGGATCGGCGCCGATGGAGCCGGTGGCGCCCATCGGCTTCTTCTTGATGCCCTTCAGGCGCACCTTCGGCCCCACCGCCTGGGTCTTCTTCTTGACGGGGCCGGCCTTGGCGAGGTAGCGCTTCAGGTCGCCCATTAGCGACTCCCACGTCGGGTAGCGCATCGCAGGGTCGGTCTCGAGCATTCTCAGGAGAAGGTCGTCAAGCTCCGGCGGCAGGCCGGGGCGCACCTCGCTCGGCTTGGCGGGCGGCCCCTCGAAGCGGGCGCGCACAACGGCCGTGGCGTCCACGCCCTCGTATGGGGGCTGGCCGGTGAGGGCGTGATAGAGGGTGCCGCCGAGCGAATAGATGTCGGCGCGGTGGTCGATCTTCTGCTTGCGCACCTTCTCGGGGGAGATGTAGTAGGGCGTGCCCCAGATCTCGTTGGCGTCGCCCTGCATGGCGGCGAGGCCGAAGTCCACGAGCTTGGCGTTGCCCTCCTTGTCGAAGAGGATGTTCTCGGGCTTGACGTCGCCGTGGACGAGCCCGTTCTGCGCGGCGAGGTTCAGGGCCTCGGCCATCTGCATGCCGATCGTCATCACGTACACTGGGTCCAGCTGGCCCGGCTCGGCGGCCATCTCCTTGTCGAGCGAGCCGCCGCTCACGAGCTCCATCGCGATGTACGGCATGCCGTTCTCCTGGCCGAAGGAGTAGATCTGCGCGATGTGCGGATGGTTGAGGCGCGCCGCGGCCTGCGCCTCGCGCTGGAAGCGCTCCACGAAGGCCGGGTCCTCGCCCAGCGACTTGAGCATCACCTTGATTGCCACGCGGCGGTCCAGCATCCGGTCGCGGCCCAGATACACGCCGCCCATGCCGCCGTGGCCCAGCTCCTTCTCAAGGAGAAAATGCCCGAACTCGGATGGCGTGGGCAGCATCTGCTCGTCCGCCCCGGCCTCAAGCTCCGCGTTCTCGTTGTTGTCTGTCTCTTCAGCCATCTCTTTCTCCAATTGTCTAAATTGCCTCTCGGATCATCTCCGCTCTCGCCTTTTCACTTTTCACTTATTCACCTTTTCACCTATTCACTATTCACTCTTACCTATTCCCTATTCCACAGTTCCCCACCTCGGATTCATCGTAGGCCAGAACACGCCCCCCGCGACTCCCACGAGGTTCTTCGCCGGGACCGGCCCCCAGTAGCGGCTGTCGTAGGACGAAGGCGAGTTGTCGCCGCAGGCGTAGTATTCGTCCGCGCCAAGCTTCACCACGTCCCCGTCTGCGGCTATCGTGCGCCCGGGCACGTTGTAGCCGGGATTGCCGGACGGCCTGTAGCCGGCATACGGATACATGTGCTCCTCGCCCTTCTCGCGGTTCTGTATCTGGGCGATGCGGCGCGGCTCCATCGGCTTCGCGCCGTCCACCCAGAGCGCGCCGTCCTTCACGGAGAGCGTCTCGCCTGGCGTGCCGGTCATGCGCTTGATGTAGTGCGTCCCCTGCGCGAGGCCCTCTATGCCGGTCGTGGAGAAGATCATCACGTCGCCGCGGCGCGGATGGCGGAAGTTCCAGAGCCAGCGGTTCACGAAGAGGAAGTCGCC
>CAMOHV010000294.1 GCA_946615275.1 uncultured Verrucomicrobiota bacterium
GCGTGATCTCAAGGACGGACGTCGCGACGGCGCGGACGAACTCGATGTCGTGCGAGACGAGGAGAATCGTCCCCTTGTAGCCGCGCAGGGCGTCCTGCAGCAGCTTGCGCCCGTCGAGGTCCAGGTGCGTGGTGGGCTCGTCGAGGAGCAGGAAGTTTGGCGCCTGAAGGAAGAGGCGCAGGAACGCAAGGCGTATCTTCTCGCCGCCAGAGAGGACGCCCGCGGGCTTCTCCACGTCGTTCTCGTCGAATCCAAACGCGCCCAGCTGGTTGCGGAAGTTCTTCTCCCCCGTGACGTTCGTCGCGCCCTGCCAGGCGCTCTTCGCGACGCGATATACGCTCAGGTCCGGCGGAATCGTCTCCGCGAACTCCTGGCTCAGATACCCCGGCACCACGTTGTGCCCGAGAACCGCCTTGCCAGAGGTGGGGCGGCGCGTCCCGGCCACGAGGCGCATAAGGGTGGACTTGCCGAGGCCATTGTAGCCTATGAGCGCCACCTTGTCGCCGCGCGTGATGTTGAACGTCACTCCCTTCAGAACGTACGGCGCCGTCTCCTCGTACCGGAAGGAGATATCCTCCGCGCGGAACATCTCGATGCCAGACGGCGGCGGCTCGGCAAGGCGGAGTCGCCCGCGCCGCGAGTAGCGCTTGGGGAGGACGATCCGCTCCTCGTCTATCTTGTCTATGAGCTTCTGGCGGCTCTGCGCCTGCGCGGCCTTAGTCGCCTGCGCGCGGAAGCGGTCCACGAACCGCTGGAGCTGCTCGCGGTGGTGGTCCTGGTTCTCCTTGGCCTGGACTAGGTGCTGATAGCGCACCTCACGCTCCTTCATGTACCAGTCGAGGTCGCCCTCGTAGCGCGTGCACGTCCCGGCGTCCACCTCCACGATGATGCTCGTGAGCGTGCTCAGCAGGAACCGGTCGTGGGAGATGAGCATCAGCGTGCCCGCGTACTGCTTCAGGAACTTCTGCAGCCACTCCACCGCCGGGAGGTCGAGGTAGTTGGAGGGCTCGTCGAGGAGCAGAAGATCTGGCTGGGAGGCGAGGACGCGGCTAAGCTCGGCGCGCATCCGCCACCCGCCCGAGAAGCTGGCGAACGGCTTCGAGAACTCGTCCGTCACGAAGCCCAGTCCCCCAAGCGCCACCTTCACGCGCGTCTCGAGGTCGTAACCGCCGAGATGCTCGAACTCCGTCTGCACCTCGCCGTACTCGCGGAGCACCTCCGGGTCGCCGCCGCCGAGCCTCTCCTCCAGGGCCTGCATGCGCGCCTCGAGTTCGTGGAAACCGGGGACGCCCCTCAGGGCATACTCCAGAAGCGTCTCGTCCGGCGTGTCCGGCTCGGGATGCTGGCGCGTGGCGCCGATGCGCGGCTTCTCCTCGATGATGAGCTCGCCGTGGTCCGGCGACATCTCGCCGAGGATGATCTTGAAGAGCGTGGACTTACCGGAGCCGTTGGGGCCCACGATCCCCACGCGCTCCCCCTTGTTCACGCGGAACGTGACGTTGGAGAGGACGTCCTGGTGCCCGTAGTGGACCGCTATGTTCTGGAAGTCAAGCACGGCATGGCGGCGTCACGCCGCATCCCTTCAGCGATAGTACTGGACGAACGCGGCGAACGGGAGGCCCATCGTCACGTAGTTTGGATACGGATGCGGGTTGCCCGCCTGGACTCTTAGCTTCTCGGGGCCGTCGTACTTGTCGAACGGCACGGCGACGGGGCCGTCGGCGAGGCGGTAGCCGTGGTCGTTGTCCGTCGCGAGGCCGGCGTCGACGATGTGGAAACCCTCCTTCTCGCGCTTGTCGAACGTCTTGATGAGCCAGTTGCGGAAGTTCCACATGGCGGCGTTCTGGCGCGGAGTGAAGTCTCCCGCGACGTTGTCGATGGAACCGCATGTGGAGCACGGGATGCCGATCGCGAACTTGCCGCCGGGGCAGGCCTTGAGGTAGGAGTCCTTCATGACCGTGATCTGCCGCTCCCACTGCGAGTAGTCGGCGTCAAGGCGTCCGCGGAAGTCGTTCAGGCCAAGCACCACGAAAAGGAACTGCGGCGGAGTGACGTTCCACATCTCGAGGTACTTGCCGTAGTCGAAGCCCCACTTGAGCGAGTTGGCCGGCACGCTCTTCCAGCCGGAGCCGTCGAAGCGGACGAATCCCTTCGCGGCCTCGTCGAACTGGATGTCGCCCTCCTTTGGGTCGAGCAGCACGCCGGTCTTCTCGTCGAAGCGCCCCACGCACGAATCGAAGCGCGCGCAGGAGTACGTAGGCTCGAAGCCCTTGGGCTGCGTCTTGCGCGCGCAGCGCCAGGCCATCTTCCAGAACTCCCGGTTCCCCCAGTAGCGGGCGCCATTGGGCTGCATGAAGCCGTGGTAGGAACGGTTGGGGCGCGTGGGCACGCTGAAGTAGGAGGCGAGCGTCCAGCCGCCGCGCCCCTCGTTGTACTGCCCGTCAGCGAACTTCAGGAGGCCCACCATGTGGATCTTGGGGACGTATCCGGAATCGACGAGCGCGGCGCGGAAGAAGTTGCCGTGCGTGAAGCTGTCGCCTATTATCTGCACGTACACGTCCTTGTCGCCGACGCCCTTCCTGCCCACCCTGAGCCTCGGCGAGAGGTGCTTCACCGTCTCGAACTCGTCTCCGTTCACGAGGTCCACCTGCAGCACGTCGCCGTCGACGGGCTTGGAGATCGTGGCCACGTGGCTCAGCCTGCGCATGAACGCGCCCTTGTTCTTCATGTTGAACCGCACGAAGTCGTTGTACGGGCGCCATCTCTTGAGGAACGGCTGCACGAACAGGTCGTTCGGCGTGTCGGAGAGCAGATACAGCGACGACGGCAGGCAGATGTCGTTCACGAACGGCGCTGGAGCGGGAGGCCGCTGTGCCTCTGCCTCCGGCGCGGCGGCGGGCTTCGCGGCCTCCGCGAACGCGCCCATGCAGGCGCCGGCGGCCATCGTAAGGCATATCATGGTTCTTTTCATGTGGTTCCTTTCTTGCGTGAAGACGCGGTAGGAATGATAGCAAATCCCAATTCCGATTTCAACCTCAATGTAATCGGCTATACTTGGGGTCTGTCCACAAATCGCAAACGAAAATCCTTATTTTGCCTATTTGCCCAATGAGGGTCGCCGCCACCTCCATAGTAGGCGCGGACTCCGACCGCACCGCAGCGCGAAATGAGATTATGTTGCGGACGAAATCTACCGTATACTTCGGCTAATAATGATACTCCGGAAACACCTTTATCAAGGCGATCAAGGTCTCCTGGATGACGTCGTCGGCATCCAGCGATGGGAAGCACTCGCGCATGAACGCCTCCATCATGGGACGGTAGCGCGCAACGAGCTCCCCCCAGCGCGTGTGCAGGGAATCCTGCGCGAGGTCGCGAAGAAGCGTCTCGTCCGTCTCGTCCGTGGTGGCTAACCACCTGTGGCGTCAGCGGGCCGGGGCGACAGCGAAGCCATCGGCGATCACGCGGCCGACGGATTTCGAGGGAATGACCCTCAGCACCGCTCCGGGCGCAAGGTCGAAGACGCCAAGCT
>CAMOHV010000295.1 GCA_946615275.1 uncultured Verrucomicrobiota bacterium
GGCGGTCGCGGCGCCAACAGAAGCCCCACTGCCGCCACGGCGGACAAAGCGGAGGACGGCGTGGACGGCCTCGGCGGCGGGGGCGGCGGCGGCGGCCACTCAAACGGCAACTCCGGCGGCAGGGGCGGCAACGGCGCAGTGATCCTGCGCCTCTCCGCCGGCACCAAGCTCGTGGATATGCATCCCCGCCGCGCGAGGCCGAACGAAGTGCTGATGATACGCTCGCCCGTCCTGACGAGGGGCATCTCGCTCTTCAGCTTCACCTACGAGAACGCCGACCCCAACGCGAATCTGCGCCTGCAGATAGCCACCAACAGTTTCGGCACCGCCAACTACGAGGCGCTCTCGCTCGCGCTGGAGGATTCGCGCTGGGTGGACGTCACGAACTTCACGTTCAGGACGCAGTCCAGCGGCACGTACACGTATTTCTTCGGTCTGCGCGACACGGTGGAGAATCCCATCGTGGGCATGGTGCGCCTCCTCTGCGAGCCGTCCATCGTGGAGACAGTCGCCACCAACAGCCTATACGCCACCGATGCCAAGTACAAGTACGGCTCCGTCACGATCACCAGCGCCGTGGTGTACGACGAACCGTCCCTTGACGACCGCTCCTGGTTCGGCTGGAACATCCGCACGTCGGACGCGACGCCGCTCGCATACCTTCCCGACCCCGCCTACAATCCTCCGGGCCTCTCTGGCGCGCTCAATTTCACCGGCCAGGCCAGCGACCCGGGGGCCGACTTCGCAGACGCGCAGGCCGCCGCAGCGGGTGATTACTCCCAGCACGATCCCTTCATCCAGTCGCCCACCATATACAACGGAAGCGGCATCGGCCAGGTGCAGTTCCGCGCCCGCGTGATGGACACCAACTCCACCGTCGCTTCCTATGTGAGCGTGTATGGAAGCAACGATCCGCAGGCCGACGACGAGGACTGGACATGGCTCGGCGACGTCAAGATCACCAACCGCACGTACGCCACGTACATCGGCTTCAAGACGTCCGACAACACCTCCCCCTACAACACAATCCGCCTAGCAGTCAAGGCGGCCAAGTACGGCCGCAGCGGCGATCCGTCGGAGGACGACGGCAAGCCTCCCGCAACGCCCATCCAGCGCGTCCTCATAGACGAAGTGGCCGTCACTGAGCCCATCGCCCCGGGCATCGCCTTCACGTCCGTCGCCCCGTTCCGCCAGAAGCTCAACTCCTCGCCGTGCAAGGCCGTGCCCGACGCCTCCTCCATGGACGAGCAGCCGCTCCTCGGCGAGTCCTTCGGCGTGCAGGTGGAGGTCTCCCTCGCGCAGCTCGCCGACGAGGTGAACACGGATTCGATCCGCGTGTTCATGGCCTATTATGTGGGCGACACCCCCTGGGGGTACAATATAAGAGGCACGGACGGAGAGCAGCTTGGATGGTCCAACAGCACCTCCGCGGTCTTCTGCGAGCTGGAGCGCTGCACCGACTCCAACATGGTCTGGCGCTCCACCTACAACTCCGGCTACGAGTCGAGCATCGTCCCGCCCCAGCAGGACCCCGGCGACGGCAAGGGCGTCGTGGTGCAGTACTACGTGTGGGCCGAGTTCAAGGACGTCAACGGCACCAACCACGTGCACACCATCCTCCCCGCCGAATGGCAGAATCCCTCCTGGTACTACCCCGTGGACTACAACCGGGACAACGGCGCGTCGCTGGACCAGAGCAAGCACTGCCCGTACACCATCCTCCAGAGCGTCTCCCCGAAGCGCTCGTGGATCAACTGCCTCAACATCTTCGACGAGAAGCCGTTCACCGAATCGAAGAAGAACCAGTTCATGGAGCTTGCCGTGCCGTCCGGCGAGAACATGAAGGGCTGGTACCTCCGCTTGACAGAGCAGTCGCTCGGCGTATCGAAGGTCTTCGCCCAGCTGGGCGTGGGTTCGATACAGCCCTCCAAGACGTCCGTGAACGTGTACAACTCCTACGACTTCCTCACGCTCCAGTCGCCGGCCACCACCGCCGCCAAGGGCTACGCCGCCGACGGCACGTGGTTTGGATTCCAGCTCGAGAACGACACTAGCGCCAACGGCTCCTTCATCTGCACCGACAGCTACGCCGTCGAGCTCATCCGCCCGAACGGCATCATCGAGCACCAGATCGTCTTCGGCGGCACCAACGAGTGGTCCAGATATCCGTTCTGGGACAACTACGACCCCGGCGTCCTCCGCGACAAGCTCGCTGTCCGCGACGTCGGCACCGGCGCTGATTGGATCCTTGCCGGCGCAGACGAGAACTCCGGCACGGTGGGCGTCATGGCAAACCACGGCGCCGTCACCAATGACTGGGAGAAAAACCTCGCCCAGACCCCTGAGGCGCGCAACCGCCGCCGCAACGGCACATACCAGACGATCCCCGCCAACTGGTACCTTCCGCCGCTCGGCACGAACTACTGGATATTCTCCTACCTCTCCGGCGGCTACATCACGCAGAAGTCCGGCAAGGAGGAGGGAGACGCAATCCGCATCATCGTCCCGAAGGGCACCACCACCAACATCACCTACACCGTGGAGCCGTGGCACCGCATAGCGACGATCACATCGAACGAGGTGGCCGTCTCCGCGCCGCCGTTCGACGCCGCCACGCGCACGTACAACCTGGTTCTCCGCGAGGTCTCCGAGAACATGAACTTCCGTGTCGCCTCCGGGGTGGACCCCAAGATCGACGCCCTCATCCCGCCGACCGATCCATACCACGATGCCGCTGTCCGCTGGCTCGAGAACTTCGGCGAAGAGAAGGACATCATCCCCGCCGAGATACAGTTGAAAGGACACGACTACAACGGAAAGCTCATCACACTCAAGGAGATGTACTGGCTGGACATCTATCCGTTCCAGACAAACCGGCTTGTGGTGGGTGTGGCCACGAAATTGCCTATCGAGATCCCCGTGCCGCCGGATGAGCACGATACTTCCATTCACCCCGCCCTCACCAACCTGCGCTTCGAGGTCTACATGATGATCACGAACCGCGAGACGGGCGAAGCGCACGCGCCCTACACCATCCAGGGCCTTTCCAACGAATCGAGCGCCACCGACTACAGCGAAAGCTCGCAGAACTGGACGAGCGCCACGTACAAGGTGATGGGCAAGCTGAGGGATCCTGCGGAGAATGTGTGGCGCTCGCTGCGCTACTTCGTGTTCGACGCCAACAGCTTCGTCCCGAAGGGCCAGCCTAACGAGTTCACCGCCGAAATCGACGTGTGGGACCCGTACTCCTCCAAGAGCCCGATCTACACCGACCAGGATGTTCGCTGGTGGCCTTACCGCGGTAATGGCGGCGGCCAGAATATCTGGTACAAGACCATGGTCAATGAGGAGCTCAAGCCCGTCCGCGTCCGCATCCTCCGCCCCACGAATCGTTTGACGGAATAACTAGTTGCCACGCTTAGGACCAACAGCCCCCCATTCTCAATTCTCAATTCTCAATTCAAAAATGGAATACGATCATTCATCGATAGAGAAGAAATGGCAGAAGTACTGGCTCGAGA
>CAMOHV010000296.1 GCA_946615275.1 uncultured Verrucomicrobiota bacterium
CGGCCGCCCGCGTGGGCCGAGCCGTCGTTGGGGACGGACTGCACCGCCATCAGAAGACTGTGGCTCTCGCCGGGCTTCAGCTCGTACTCGACGTCCCTGGGCGTGGAGCACGGCTCGACGCACACGAAGCGCCGCCAGCCATCCGCCCCGAACGCCGCCACGTCGTCCTTCCTCTCCTCGCCGGGGTTCCACACGACTAGCCGCCGGTTCCCGCGCGAGACCACGGCTATCGCGCGGTTCAGGGCGTGGTCCATCAGAACGTACTCGAACTTCGCCGCGTCGAACACCTTGCTGCCGCCCTCGCGCACCGGGAGGTTGCCTGTCCAGACGCTCCGCTCGCCGCTCTTGGAGTCCACGAGCGTGAAGCCGTCAACGCCTATCACCTCCGTCTTGTCGCGCTCGCGCACGAGGAAGTAGGGATGGAAGCCCTCCGTCGCGCGGAACGGCTCCTTGCCCGTGTTCACGGCCGTGAGCGAGAGGGTGAGCTTCATCGAGACCGATATCTTCAGCTCAAGCGAGAAGTCGTGCGGCCACGCCCTGCGCGTCTCGTCCGAGGACTCCAGCGCGAGGGTGATCTCGGTGACGTCCTCGGAGTACTCGCTCCCCTTCACGCGCCACACCGCGTAGCGCGCGAGCCCGTGCATCTTGGAGCCAGGCTCCCCGCAGCGCGCGAACCACGGCCAGCACACCGGGATGCCGCCGTGGATCTCAACGCCGGCGGGATGCTCGTCGTACGCGCGCGGCATCCAGAGGACGGGAGGGTTGCCGGTGGGCTTGTAGGAGATCGTCTGCGCGCCAAGAAGCGCCACCTCGGCCGAACCGTACTGGTTCGCCAGGACGACGATCGGCGAACCGTGGCGCGACGGGCGGAAGACGATCCGCCCGGGCGCGCCGAAGCGCTTGTTGAGCGCCTCGCAGTCCTCGTTCGCGGGGGCTCTCATGCACAGGTTCCCGCGCAGCACCCGCACCTGAGGAAGAAAAAAGCCGCGGTCACCACTATCGCCAGGAGGGCGAGCAGCAGGAGCCAGCCCCATGCGCAGCGGCACGGCGGCAGACGCGTGAACGTGCGCGCAAGCGCCATCGAGAAGTAGAGCGGACGGTTCACGGCCCAGCCGCCGGCGTTGAGCACCGCCCCGATGTCGCGCGTGCGCAGCTTGAACCACGTGAGTATCACGCTCGGGAGCGACACGAGGAGCACCACCGCCACGAGCCCGACCGCGACCTTCCAGGCGGGAAGCCCCGCCACCACGCTGATCATGCCGGCGCACGCCGCGCCCAGCATGCCCACCCCAACGCCGAGGGCCGCCACGGACGACGCGATCGCCGCGCCGTTCGCGCCGGAGTTCTCCTTGGAGGGCGGCGCCGCGGTGACCTTGCCGACCTGCGCCGTGGCGGCGTCCTGCTTCGCGCCGAGGAACTTCTTGATCTGGTCCGCCACGGTGCTGAAGAGCTTCACCCACGGCGCCCAGAAGGCCTCCTTGAGCGACACCTGCGCCTCGACCATCTTCGTGATGACGGCGTTCCAGTCGTTGCCGTCGCGGTCCACGAAGAGTCCGTTGCGCCCAACGTAGAGCGGCCCGGTGCGCCCGGCCGTCACCACCGCGCAGGCGGTGCGCGTCTCGCCAGTGGACTTGCGCGTGAGCTTCGCGTAGATGATGCAGCAGTTGGACTTCGCGGCGAGCGCGGAGTGCGCGCCCTCGTCGTCAACGTGGAAGCAGAGCTCGCACGAGCGGCCGTCGATGTAGAGCGTGCCGGTCTGGTAGATGGCGAGCGCGTCCTTGGCGTAGAGGTCGGCCTGGTTCACGAAGTTGCGGAGGAACGGGACGAGATGGAGCTTGTAGCGGATGAGGCGCTCGTCCTCGACGAGCTTCGCCTTGGCGTCGGCCGCCGCGACGGGCTTGGCGGCGATCCACGCGCGGTAGGGGGCGAACTTGGCCTTCACCTGCGCCCACTGGCTGCGGGTGAGCTCCGCGAGGGGCGCTTCCGCGCCGAGGACGGGCGCGGCGCATGTCTCGGCGAACGCGATGATGGGGCCGTACCACTTCGGGTTGAGGTTCCCGGTGAGCGGGAGGGCCTTGTCGGGCTCCTCCGTCACGAGCGGGAGGTCGTCGGGGACGGCGAAGAACGCGTCGATCGTGGGCTCCACGGCGGCGAGAGCGGCGTCGGCCGCGGCGGTCTTGTCGCCGAGGGGGAGGATCGCGGCATCGGCCTTCGGGGCGTCCTCCCAGGCCTTCTGCGCGGCCTTGTCGGCCTTGGAGGGCTCGGCGGCGGCGAGGTCGGCCTGCTTGGACATCACGTCGGCGAGCGCGGTCTCGAGCTCGGCCTTCTTCTCGTCGGTCTGGAAGAGGTCGTCGGGGGACGAGACGTTCGCGAGCGCCCAGTCCACCGCCGCGAGCACCTCCGGCGCGCGCACCACGCCGTCGTGGTCCGAGTCGATCAGCTCCAGCGTGCGCCTGTCGAACCTGAGGCCGTGTATGGGCGCGGAAAGCGCCGTCCAGAGCTTGCGGTCCAGCTCCTTGAGGTGGGCGACGTCCTCGCCCGTCTCGATCTTGACCTGCGTCACGCGTCCGGTCTTGAAGTAGCGCCAATTGTATGACATCTCTTTTCTCCGTTTCTTCTTTTGTTCATTTGACTGGTGGTTGTAGATAGATTGGAAGCGGCTCGTCCACGAGCAGATCTCCCCGCGCGACCGCCACCTCGGCGAGCCGTTCGGCGAGGGGCGTCATTGAGCCCTTGTAGTGGTGGCCGAAGACGGCGGAAAGGAGCGGCTCGATGCGCGCGCCGTCCGGCGTCACCACGGCGTAGTGCTCCGGGACGGCGTTGCCCAGGCCCTCCTTGGGCACGAGCGCGAAGTCCTTCACCTTCTCGACGCCGTCGTAGACCACCACCCAGAAGAGCCCCCTTCTCGCGTCTCCCACGACGGCCGTCCTCGCGCCGTCGCGCGTGAGCGCGTATGTGGACGGCAGCCCCGCGACGCGCTTCCCCGCCGGGAGCGCCAGGCCCTGCGCGAACGCGAGCGCCGCGCGTATCCCCGCGAACGACCCGGGGCCCTGCCCCACGACGATCTCGTCCACGTCCGCCGGCCTCACTCCGTTCGCCTCGAGGAACGCGCGCACCTTTAGCGGCCAGTCCCCGGAGCGCGCGTCGCTCCCGGCGAACACGCGCGACGCCACCACCTTGCCGTCCACGGCGAGCGCGGCGCTCTGCGTGTCGGTCGAACGGTCTATCGCGAGAAGATTCAAGATTCGCTTCCCTTCCGCCTCACTTGCCCTTCGCCGCCTGCTGCTGGAGCCAGGCCTCGATGAAAGGCTGGATGTGGCCGTCCATGACGGCGTTGACGTCCGAGGTCTCCACCTCGGTGCGGAGATCCTTCACCATCGTGTACGGGCAGAAGACGTAGGAGCGTATCTGGCTGCCCCAGCCGTTGGCGGACTTCGCGCCGTAGAACCTGTCCATCTCCGCCTTCTTCTGGTCCTCGTAGTACTCGTAGAGCTGGGCCTTGAGCAT
>CAMOHV010000297.1 GCA_946615275.1 uncultured Verrucomicrobiota bacterium
AGCGCTGCCTCGCCGAGCGCCTTCGCCACGTAGGCGTAGGTGCGGTCGGCGAGGGCGAGCGCCTCTTCCGGCTCGTTGCTCTTCGTCGCGGCCGCCTTGCCGGCGGCTCCCGCCGCCGCCACCTTCGCGGTGTAGTCGTAGCGTCCGGGCGGCGCGTCCGTGTGCGCCGCCCACATGCAGGATGCAATCCCCGCACAAACCATCACCATCGTCTTCTTCATTTGCAATTCATCCTCCGCTTCTCTGCGTTGAAATCCCAATATGGCAAATCACGGATTGACGACGACCGGCGCCGTCAGGAGCTCGTCGCCGCACACGCGGTAGCAGTCGCGCGGCGTGACCGAGAACACGACTTCCTTCCCCTTCGGCAGCTCGTGCCGACCCAGGATCGAGACGCCCTCGGTGAACGACCGGTCGCCCGGCAGATAGTACCCGCGATTGAGGATGTATGTGCGCAAAACCTGGTGCCCGTCCACAAGCGCGTTGATCACATAGTCGAACACCTTGCCGCCGCCCTCCTGCGGACGCGCGCAGGGGAACTTCACGACCGCGCACGGCTTGCCCCTGAGCCCCGGCCCGCAATATTGCGGATTCACCGCGAACTCAACCGTCGCCTTCGCGTCGGACAAGAACTGCGGCGCAGGACGGCTCTCCGCTCGGCGGGTGAAGTCGTATTCGCCGCCGGGGATCGGCGGCAGCGCGATCGCGCGGTCCTCGCAGAGCGGACAGTCGAACGACAGCGACCAGGCCTTCATCACGAGATGGTCGGCATAGACCTCGAACAACACGCAGTTGCGCCCGTCGTTGCCCGTCTGGGGCGGACAGAGCATGCGCTGGTTCTTGTAGCTTGGCCAATACGGCGCGCCGCCGTTGTCGTAATTGAAGACCCGATAAGAGGGCCCAGCCTCCGCGACCGCGCCGCAGCCGATGGACGTGAAGCGGCCTTGCCAGACGCTGCGATCGTCGATCGGCGTGTTATGCGAATGCCCGGAGAGTGCGACTGCGTTCGGGAAATCCGCAAGTATCCTGTGCATCGAGCGGTCAGGCCAGGCACCTCTTGCGTCCTCGCCGTAGCATGTGTGGGCCGGATGGCCGTGCTGGACGTAGAAGAACGGCTTGTTCTGGCGCAGCTCCGCCGCATGGGCGGCGAAAAATCCGCTGTAGTCCGGCCGGTGCCACCCTTTCTGGTAATCCGTGCCGCGTGGATAATGCGCGCCGACGAAGGTGATGCCCTTCACCTCGCGCTTCCAGATGAGCTGATAGTCCTCGCCGAAGAGCTTCCGCCAGTTTGCGTTGATGTGTTCCCTGTCGTAGTCGAACCGAATCTTCTTCAGCTGCTCGTCAGTGTAGCGGCTCCAAAGTCCCGGCCACTGCCCGATCTCGTGATTGCCGGTCACGAGCATGCGCTCGACCTTCTCGCCATCGGACCGCTTCATGCCGGGGAACACCTTGTTCCAGACCTCGACAAGCTTCTCAAGCTCCTCCATGCGCCCCGTGTGCGCCATGTCGCCGGAGAACACGACCGCGTCGGCCTTGTTCGCGTCAAACCAACGAAGCGCCTTCTCCAAGAAGTACGGCTGGCTGCGAAGCCCGAGGCGTTCGGGGTCGCCGCCCTCCTTCCAGCCGACGGCGATGTGCACGTCGCTCGCCACGCCGAAGCGCATGATGGGCTCGCCCGCCTTGGCGAATGCCGTCGCCGGCAGCACCGCGCTCCCGAAGGCGGCGCCGAGGCCTCCGAGGAAATTCTTCCTCGAAATGCAGAATCCGTTCATTGTGTACTCCTTGATGATCCTCTTGCTGTTTTCCATTGTGTCCTCCTTTGCGGCCCTCCATTGCGGCCGAAACCGAGACGCTGATATTATAGCAAAGGCAGCATACGCAGTAAATTGCATAATATGCAATCACATGTGCACTTGTTGAAAGGTCGTTGCACGTCACTTCCGCCCGTTCGCGGCCTGCCAGGCAGAAGGAGTGAGCTTGTGCACGGCGGCGAACGCGCGGCAGAAGTACTGCACGGAGGAAAAGCCGCTCTTTCTTGCCACATCCGTCACGGACAAGCCAGAACGAAGCAGCCGGCACGCCTCTTCCAGCCGCTTCCTCATCAGAAGCTCCTGCACCGAGACCCCCAGCTTTCTCCGGAATGTGGCCCCTACCGTTGTGTGCGAAAGGCCCACTTGCGCAAGGACATCCGCCGCCGTGATGCCATGCGCGGCGTTGCGGCAGATGTACACTAGCGCCTCCGCAAGCCATGGAGGATCGACTGGATAGACTTCCGTTGACTCGCGCACAACCAGCCTGAGCGGCTTAATCCGCACCTTCGGCGGACTTCGCCGCGCCATGGGGTCTTGAGACATCGCAAGGGCGATCCGCACAGCCTGTCGGCCCGTCTCAAAGGCGTTCGGATCTATGCTTGAAAGCGTCGGCAGCGTGAATCCGCACAGGATCGCATCGTCGTCCACTCCGAGTATCGCCACCTCCTGCGGCACGGACAGCCCCAATTCGCGGCAGAGCATCAGTACCTGGTGCGCGCGAAGGTCGTGCGAGCAGAACACCGCCACGGGCTTTGGCAGCCTCCGCAGCCAGTTCCGCATCGACCTCGCCTCCGCCGCTCTCGGCGCATAGCGCTCCCCGCGCACCACGTTGTCGCCGAAATCCATCACATCGCTGCCCCCGGCGCCGAATGCATCGCATGGGAAACCGGCCTCCTCGGCCCTGCGCGCAAACGACTTTCGCCGAACGTCGGAGAAGTTGATGCCGTTGTATCCGCAGTAGGCGTATTCCCTGAATCCTCGCGAGATGAAATGCTCGGCGGCGATGCGCCCGACCTCCTCGTTGTCGATGTCCGCCACGCCAAAGCCCGGACGGCTCTTGCCGAAGAACACGTCGACTACAGGTCTGTGCGCGCGCCGCAGAGCCCTTTCCATCCCGTCGTCAAGAACGCGGACTATGAATGCGTCGTATCCCGACAGCTCCCTGGGATTCTCCAGGTCGCTCCACTCCAGCATGCCGAGCGACACATCGGGGCACTCGCACGCGAACGACGCCGCTCCCTCGCAGAGGCGCCGCCCATACGCCCGCTGGCGCTCCACTAGAACGCCGATGCGGAACTTCGCATTCGGGAAACCTGCGCATTTTCTGGAATCTCTGTTTGACATGCCGTTATTCAGTTGGCTAGACTAGTTGCAGCTCGTCGTCGGTGAGCATCACGCCGCCGTGGCCAAACTCGACCCGCTTGAGGAGCGGACTCGCCAGCGCGCCGAACCGAAGCGGCTCGGTGAGCGGCTCGCCATTGAGTTCCCAGCCAGCGCCGCAGGCCACGCCCTTCCAGCCCGGCTTCCCCTCAAAGCCCAGCAGAAGGAGCTGCGCAACGCCGCACGACCAGAACCATACGCCCGCGACCGAGCCGAAGGACGGCTGAACGGCCTGTCCATTGAACGTCACGCGGCAGGCATTCGTTGTGAACGAGCTGTCCGCCAACGCGGACGCGCATGCGGCGATGCCAGCC
>CAMOHV010000298.1 GCA_946615275.1 uncultured Verrucomicrobiota bacterium
CTCACGCTGGAAGTGGGGGATCTCCGGCCGGACGGCTACCACGACCTCAGAAGCGTCGTGGCGCCGATATCGCTTTTCGACGTCGTCGAGCTCGAGCTGGCCGACGAGATCGTCGACGCGGGCGGCATCGACTTTGGCGCGGAGAACCTTGCCGTGAGGGCCGCGCGCGCGCTCAGGCGCGCGGCGGGCGTGGCGGCGGGCGTGCGCATAGCGGTGGAGAAGCGCATACCGATGGGCGCGGGGCTCGGAGGCGGTTCGGCGGACGCGGCGGCGACGCTCGTCGGGCTCGATTTGTTATGGGGGCTGGGGTGGGGCCGGGAAAGGCTCATGAAGGTAGCCGAGGATGTAGGGAGCGACGTCCCAGCGCTCGTGCACGGCGGAGTGGTCCTGATGGAGGGGCGCGGCGAGCGCGTGAGCGGATGGAATGGGGCTGTGGACAGGCGCCCGCTGGTGCTCTTGAAGCCGCCGGCGCATGCCTCCACGCCCGAGGTGTACCGCGAGTTCCGCGCGGAGGACTGCGGCTTGGGCGCGAACGACCTGCAGCCGGCGGCGTGTCGGCTCCATCCGGAGATACGGCTCGCGCTGGAGGCGCTCGCGCGCGCCGGCGGGCGCGACGTGCGCATGACTGGCAGCGGCTCCGCGGTGTTCGCCCGCGCCGAGGACCGCGCGGAGGCGGAGAGAATATTTGAACGCCTTCCCGGCGAATGCTGGAAGGCAATTGCGGAGGTGGTCGCATGAAGGTTGTGGCGGGACTGGGAAACCCGGGGCCTGAATACTCGAATACGCCCCATTCGATAGGGTTCGAGGTGGTGGACGCCCTCGCACGCGAGGCTGCGGCCGAATGGCGCAGGGCGGCGGCGTTCAAGGGCGAGCTGGCTATGGCGATGACGCCTGCGGGGAAGACGATCCTCGTGAAGCCCATGACGTTCATGAACCTTTCGGGGGACTGCGTCGCGCCCGTGGTGAAATACCACAACGCGACGCCGGCGGACCTTGTGGTCGTATCAGACGACATAGACCTTCCCGTGGGCCGCATCCGCATCCGCGTGGGCGGCAGCGCGGGCGGGCACAACGGGCTCAAGAGCGTCATCGAGCGGCTGGGCTCGCCGGCGTTCGTCCGCGTGAGGGTCGGTGTTGGGCGCGACGCAGGCGACCGCACAAAGGTGATCTCGCACGTTCTGGGCAAGTTCGACCCCGCCTCGCGTGCGGTCATGGACAATGTGGTGCCGGCGGCGGCCCGCGCCGTTCTGCAGATCCTCTCAGAGGGTCCGCAGGCCGCGATGAACGCGTGGAACGGTTGGACAGGACGGGATAACGAATAGGTTATAGTGAATAGTGAATAGTTTACCGTTCGCGATAGACACGGGAATGTAAATGGGTGGTAGAGAAACTTTTCAACTTTTCAACCTATAGACAATGAAACAAACAGGAGAATGACATGAAGTTTCTATTGAAGAGAATTCTGTTGCCGGTGGTGACGCTGGCGCTGTTGGTTCTTGGATGCCTGTGGCTATACGGCTTCATCGGCGTCAAGGCCGGATGGATCGGGCCCACCGAGGTGCCGGGGCTCAATGCGGTGTCGCACCATGGCGCGGAGGCCGCGGGGGGCGTCGTGGCCGCCGGCAAGGCCAAGCTGGGGTTTTGACTTGTCCGCATGCGCAGGGTGGTAGCCGCCACGAAATGAGCTGATTGCGCTTTTTGCCCCACGAGGGGCGGGGGATATGGTAAAATCATCCCCGTATGAAAACTGTATTCACGGTTTGCGCGGCGCTCGCGGGCGTCGCCATGGCGTCGACGAACGCCATACCAGTCGAGGTGGAGGAGGAGGATTCCGGCCTCCGCTTCGACGCCGGCGCCGACCTGCGCGTGCGCCAGGAGATAATGCACAACGTTGTGGGCAACCCAGGCGACAAGGGCGCCATGATGCCCCGCGAGTACAAGAAGAACATCAACCACATACGTTTCCGCCCGCGCGTGTGGGGCCGCCTCGACTACGAGGAGTTCGGCCTCTACGTTCGCCTCGTGGACGAGTTCCGCGAACACATCGTGAAGAACGGCACGCCGCGCAAATACCGCGCCTACAACTTCCCCGACGAGGTGGCCCTCGACAACCTATATCTTGAGGGCAATGGCCTCTGGGACGGATTCTTCGACTTCCGCATCGGCCGCCAGGACCTCTTCGAGCGCGGACACTCCGTCTTCGGGCTCGACCGCACGCTCTTCGACGGCGCGCCGTACGTCGGCTCCCGCTCGGCATACGCCGACATGGCGAAGTTCACCTTCCACACGACTGACGACTCCAAGCTCGACGCCTTCGCCATCTACGACAACGGCCGCAACATGTACCGCTACGGAACCCGCCACTCGCGCGGGCGCCCCATGAACGCGATCCATCCCGGCGACTCGCCCGAGATGGACGAGTGGGGCGGCGGGCTGGTGTGGCACCATTCGCTCTTCGAGAAGCGCGTCCCGTACAAGCTCTACGTGATCCACAAGCACAACGAGGACTACAAGGCGTTCAACGGGCGCCACGTGCGCGACAAGCAGCTCACAACCTTCGGCGTGTTCCTCACGCCCGAGCTCACCGAGAACATCTCCTTCGAGTTCGAGGGAGCGCACCAGTTCGGCACGTCCGACAGCGGCAGGAAGCAGGCCGGCGGCACGATGGGCTACGCGGCGATCGACTTCCACAGGGACCGCTCGCTGCAGGGCCTCAAGCCCTACACGCGCCTGAGCGCGTACTACATGTCCGGCGACAAGCACCGCACCGGCGAGGACGACAACGACACAGCCTGGGATCCGCTCTGGGGCCGCTGGCCGCAGGACTCCGAGCTCTTCCAGTACGGCACGCTCTACGGACTCGGCTACTGGAGCAACCTCCTCTACACGAAGCTGGAGCTCGGCATGAACATCGCACCGCGCCACCGCGTGGTCGCCTACTCCGGCCCGATCTTCGCCGCAGTTCAGGACCACATCGGCCACGCCGACGGCTCCGGCGAGAGCATGTTCAAGGGCGTCCTCTCCGTGCTGCGCTACGACTTCCCGATACTCCTCGCCCCGAAGAACGCCTCCGGCATCCGCCGCTTCGAGATATTCGGGCACGTCATGGGTGAGCTGTTCAACCCCGGCGACTACTACGACACGTCCCGCCCCTCGTACTTTCTGAGGTGGGAGATCAATTTGAAGTTCTAGGGGTATCATGGCTGACATGTTTCCATGAGAATGCAGTTGAGTGAACGATTGCAAATGGGAGTTGTCGTGATTGGGCCTTACGGAGAAAATGTGGTATAATATCCGCCCCGAGGTAAAAATGAAAGACGGAAAATTCAGGTTGCTTGTCATAAATCCAGGATCGACTTCGACGAAGGTCAGCCTCTTCGAGAACGAGACGTCGGTCTTCGAGCGGAAGCTCTTCCACGAAGCGTCCGAACTTTTGAAGTTTTCGCACGTCAACGACCAGATGCCGTTCCGGCGCGGCGTGATCCTTGA
>CAMOHV010000299.1 GCA_946615275.1 uncultured Verrucomicrobiota bacterium
TGCGGATGGCGATGGCTACGGCCTCCGCCCGGTTCGCCGCGCCGAGCTTTGCGTAGACTTCGTTCAGATGCTGTTTGACGCGCGTCTTGGAGAGACCAAGCTGAAGTGCTATGTCTTCGTTTGAAAAGCCGCGCGTGATGGAGTCTAGAACCTCCATCTGCCGAGGAGTGAAATCCGGATCCTCCCCGGTCTCGTCGAGGGTCTGGCGGATTTCGGCGGAGAAATACCCCACGCCGGCGGCGGTGTCGCGTATCGCGGCGGCGAGCTCGGAGTTCGAGATGTCTTTCGTCACGGCGCCCGTGGCGCCGGCGGCGATTGCGCGCGAGATGTCTGCGGCCGACCCGAATGTGGTAAGGATCAGCACCCTTGATTTCGGGGACGCCTTGAGGACGGCGGCTGTCGTCTCGGCGCCGTCCATGTCCGGCATCATCAAGTCCATGACCACGACGTCTGGCTTGATCTCCGCTGCGGCGGCGACGGCCTCGGCGCCGTTCTCCGCCTCGCCGCAGACCATGAGGTCCTTTTCGAGGTTGATTATGGCCGTGAGCCCCATTCTCACGACCGAATGGTCGTCCACTATCATCACGCGGGTCTTCTTCATTTCCCTATCTCCACCGAAATCCGCGCGCCCTTGCCGGGTTCGCTCTCGATCTTCAGGGCGCCATGCATACGCACGATCCGTTCCCTGATCCCCTGCAGGCCAAAGTGCCCCTGCGCGGCGCCGGGATGGCTGGCGGCGTCGAAGCCTACGCCGTCGTCCGCCACCGAGAACCGAAGGGCTCCGCCGCTGCTCTCGCCGAAGATCTGGATGTGGCGGGCGCGGCCGTGGCGGACGGCGTTCACGCACAGCTCGCGGACTATGCTCAGGATGTTGTGGGCCGTAGTGTCCGACAGGTGAGATCGGAGCACGTTGAAGCGCACGGTCGCCTCTGCGTCGCCTATGTGCGGCTGGATGGTCATCCTGATGGCGTCCTGGAGGTTGTGCTCTTCGAGAGCGTGGTTGCGAAGGTCCCAGAGGCATCGGCGCAGCTCTTCGCGGCAGGAGATGAGCGTCTTGCGGGCGACGTTGAGGAAGGCCGAGGCCTTCGCGGCGTCCGAGTGCATGGTCTTCTCCGCGGCGTCGATCTGGAAGGAGACGCCGGTGAGCGTCTGCGCGACGGAATCGTGGAGTTCCGCGGCTAGGCGCGTGCGCTCGTCAACGCGGAGATCGGATTCGACCTTTGAGACCTCTGTCTTGAAGAGCTGCCGCCCGCGGCGCTCGATGAGCTTGTTCAGCACCCGGTTCCAGATCAGGACGGCCATGAGCGCGCCAAGGAGAATGACGATCAGGCCGATGAGCCGCCTGTACGTCCACCAGGGAGGGGAGGCGATCATCCGGATGTCGTCCGCGCCGCGCGGCACGATTGTGAAGCCGTGGATTCGCGGGAATATGTCGCGCGGGTTCCAGCTTTCGGTGTTGAACACGCATACGCCGGTGGCCTCCACGACGCTTCCGGGCGGTGCGACCTGCCGGGCGTCGTCGGCTATTGAGCTGACGTCGATCGGGACGGAGTGCCTGCCGCATGCAAGGGTTAGGATCCCATGCCGCCCGGCGGATTCGTCGACATTGCCGGAGACCTTCCCCGTTATGCGCACTGTCTTCGCGAGGAGCTTCTTCAGGACCATGTCCATGTCGAATGAGCTTGGCAGCTCCGTCGTGGGGCTGGCCGGCAAGGCGGCCGGCGCGGAAGCCCGCCTGCAGACGGCGCGCTTGAGCTTCAGGATGAAAAGGTCGGTCTCCGGGAATCCGGCCACGTCGACGGTCTCGCCGTATGCCGGGGCGGTGGCGTCCTTCAGCTCTGCGCCGATGAATTGTCCCTGCTCCGTTCTGATCAGGATATTCCTTCGGTGGTCGAAGGATGCGACCACGACGCCCTTTGCGCTGCGGCATCCCATGCGCGAGATCAGCATGGCGGACTTGTACTGGAAGTTCTCGGCGCGGCTGGTGTGCGGTACCGGCGGGGAGGCGAAGGGGTCTTGGGGCGCCGGCGTCACTATCGTGATGTCCTCCGGGGCCAGAATCGTCAGCTGCGCCGTCTTGAACTTGCGCTTTCCGCCGTCGGGAAGGACTTTTGCGATGCCTTTGGCGGAAACGGTGGCGCCGATCAGGTGGTCAAGAGACTGGCCCCGGCCCAGGCCGATTGCGGCGAGGAAGGGGCCGGATTCGCTTCTCAGGACGAGGAAGCGCCAGTCCGGATCGATGTCGTCGTTGATGACGTCCGTCACGATGCCGCGCATGGTCACTGCATGGTCGTCGAACGTTATGTCGTTCAGCTGCTCGGCTGTTATCGGGACGGGGGCGGGCAGCGGCGGCCCCTTGCCAAGTTCGGTCACCGAATCCGCGAACGCGCGCTGCCAATTGTAGGGGTCGATGTCGATGTGCCCCTTGATGTGCACGAGCGCGCCGGCCCTGGGCAGGACACGGTTGGTCGTCCGCATGTAGCAGTATCCCGTATCGTCCATCACCCAGTATGATTTGTTGATGGCGGTCACCGCCGTGACGGTGCAGGTGGTGGAGAACGTGTCGCCGGCGTGGAGGTCGCTCCAGACGGCGTTTCGCAGGTCCGCGACGTTGGTGATGGCCGCGGCTAATATGGGAAGCAGCAAAGGCACGGCCTAGATTATACAATATTCCGCCCGTTCCCGCACCTGTCCTTTAGGGAAGATTGCGCGATGGGGCGCAAAGTGCTATAATTGGAGGCGTCAAAACAAGGAAACAGACGATGACGACTACAACGATGAGAATATCACAGTGCGCCGCCGTGCTGGCGCTTGCCGCGTCCGCGTGGGCGTTCGAGTGTTCGGACGCTGTGAAGGCCAAGGCGCGCGACTTCATCGACAACGAGAAGCAGTTCCATCTCGGGTTTCTGCCCACCGAGCAGTCGAACCCGATCACCGCGACGCTGGAAGAGGATTTCAAGCGCTCCACTCTCGCCGGCGTGCAGTGCCTCCAGCGCGGCGACAGGCAGATCCCCATCACGATGCGCCACGTCTTCGCCGGCGAGAAGTTCGCGAAGCTCGTGGACTCGATGGTCGAGACCCTGCGGGCGCCGAAGGGGCGCATCATATTCTCCGGATGCGGCGCTACGGGGCGCCTCTCCATCCTTCTCGAGTCCATGTGGCGCGACTTCTTCCACCGCCGCGCCGCCGAGCTGACGCCCGCCGAGCGCGCGCTCGCGGACCGCAGCGCGTCCATCATGACGGGCGGCGACTTCGCGCTCATACGCTCCGCGGAGTTCTTCGAGGACTTCGCGGAGGGCGGGCGCCGCCAAGCCGCCGCGCTCAACGTTGGCGAAGGCGACACCTTCGTGGCCATCACCGAGGGCGGCGAGACGTCGTCCGTCCTGGGCACCCTCAAGTACGCCGCCGAACACGGCGCGAAGTGCTTCCTCGTCTTCAACAACCCCGCCGACCTCCTGCGCGGCTACCTCGACCGCTGCCGCGAGGCGA
>CAMOHV010000300.1 GCA_946615275.1 uncultured Verrucomicrobiota bacterium
GGCTGCCATGACGGCGACCAGCTGTCTGTGCATGCCAGTATCGGCCGAGACATTGTTCGAGAACTGGTCGGCGGAGACCGCGACCACGCGGATCGACGCGGACGGAAAGCAGGGATGGATACATGCGGCGCCAGAGAAGGGCCAGAAGAAAGGCCGATTCCTCGGGATGTTCGGCTGCAAGCTGTCCGATTTGTCGAAGGTGAAGCTGGGCTTCAACGAAGGCCGTCTCGTCGTGGACACTACGGACTGCGATCTGACGCAGCCCAAGTCGTTCATCCGCGTCTGCTTCACAATGCCCGTGGCAGACATCCCAAACGGGCCGAAGATCGATTTCGTCGCGGAGATGAAGGCGCCCCCCGGCGCGCGCTGGGAGATGGGCCACAACGGGCGATTCACCGAAGAGGCCGCGCCGGTGAACAATCTGCACCAGAAGAAGATGTACCACTACTGGAACGTCCGCCCGATGATGTCGGAGGATGCCGACGTCAGGTCATACGTCTATTCCCGCACCGTCCCGGCCGGGTTGAAAGGCCTGCAGTTCGACGTGCGTCTTGAGACTTCCGGCGTGTTCGAGTTCGGCAGGATATCCTGGGAGGTCGCCAAGGCGTCCGAGCAGAAGATCGACCCCAGGAAGAACCTGCTCGTCAACGGCGGCGCGGAGCGCGGATGGTACGGCACGGCGATGGCGAACACGATCACGTTTTCGGAAGACGGCAAATACCTTGGCCAGGACGGGCATTGGTTCACCACCTCCGTCGAACCCGCGATCGACATGGAGGAGAGGCATTCGGGCCGCGCGTCGTTCCGCTTCCACGTCGACCACGACCGCGAGTCGATCCCGGCGTGGGGCCCGTACAACATGGAGTTCAACCAGATTCCCGTTGTCGCCGGCAAGCCGCTCGTCTTCACATGCTGGGCGAAGGCGGACAGGAAAGGGCGCCGCCTCAACCTGCGCCTCAACACGGGGGACGGGGGCGTGGGCGCCTACTGCATGTCGCTGAATCTGACCACCGAGTGGAAGCTCTACAAGCTGCTGGTGAAGAGCGTCGGGCAGAAGCAGAGCGGCAGCTACGGCGATCTCCAGGCGAGCTACGGCCTCGTCTCGCCGCGGGTCGACATCGTCTCCCCCGGAACGTTCTGGATCGATGACTGCGGCGTCTTCCAGGCGGAGGACGGCGACTATGAGCCTGAACCGATCTGCGTGAGCGGGGCGATAAACAAGAAATCCACGATCTACCATGCAGGCGAAACAATCAGCGCGAACATCAAGATCCTGCAAGGGATCGGCCGCGACGGAGCGCGGCCCTCCCTGCGCAGCTGCCGTGTGTCGTCGAAGGCGTTGGACTTCAGGGGGGAGGTGGTGGCGGAGACGCCGGAACGGGAGGTGGCTTTGAAGGACGGGGGAGCGGATATCTCCGAGGAGCTCAAGCTGCCCGCCAGCTTCAGAGGCCCCGTCCAGTGGCTGTTCACTGTCAGAGGCCGAGCTGACGGCGGCTCAGGCGAGGTGCGGCAGGAGGCAGGGTTCAATCTCGGCGTAATCGACGCCCGCAAGCCCCTGCTGAAGCGCATGGGCTACAATCTGCCGTCCTGCTTCAACGTCCCTCGGATGATCGAGCTCATGAAGGACTTCCGTATCGGATCGGCGAGAATTTGGGACTCCAAGGCCAGGGACGTAAGTAGGATGGAGGCCATGTCCAGACTCCACGAAGCCGGCGTGGACATCCTTTACTGCTTCTCGAACGCGGGCGTGCTTCCCTACAACCTTCGGTATCTCGTCGTTAAGGATCCGACCGAGTGGCAGAACCACATCTCGGACATCGTCACGAACATGCAGGGGAAGATCTGCGCGTACGAAATCCTCAACGAGCCGAATGCGCGCTCGGGGATGGGGCGCAATCCCGATCCCGCGAAATACGACCTCATCACCCCCGAGACGGATGTGTGGTGCATCAAGACCGCCGCCGAGGCGATTCGCAGACACGACGGCAAGTCCCTGATAGTCGGCCCCACCACATGCCACACCGATCTCGGCTGGACGCTTGACGTCCTGGAGCGCGGCGCGGCGGCGCATCTTGACGTGATCTCCGAGCACCCCTACTGCGCGATGCCGGAGGTGCCGGACTACCGCAAGCAGGTGGAGACGCTCGTGAGGGAGGGCACTCGCATCAAGGGCCGGCGCATGCCCAGCTGGGCGACGGAGCGCGGCAAGACTACGCCGTCGAACCCCGAGCACGGCTGCATCTATCCCAGGGACGCCCGGGGCGCGGCGTTGATCGTCCGCACGATGATCGTGGGCTTCGCCGGCGGGAGCGAACGCTATTTCGACTTCCAGCTCGGCACGCACAACAGCATGATCAGCTACATCAACATCCACAACGGAAACCCAGACAACGACTACATGGCGCGACCGAGCTGCCTCCCGTATGCGCAGCGTGCGCTGATGGACCTCATCGAGGAGGCGCCCTGCGTGAAGGAGCTCGATGTGGGCGTCTCGTCGCGCGCATACGTCTTCGACCGCGGCGACAGGCGCGTCGTCGCGATGTGGAAGTTCATGGGGGAGCCGCGCAAGGTGAAGCTGCCCGCGCGGGCGCTCGTCCACGGCTTCATGGGCGCCCCGGCGACGACGGACGAGATCACGCTCGACGCATTTCCGCAGTATCTCGTCACGAAGCTGCCCGTGGACAAGGTCGAAAGACTCTTCGCGGCGCTGGACTTCGGAGCCGCCGAGAAGTCCGCCGCCGAGGAGAGGCGCGAGCAGCTGAAGGTGCCGTATTTCGAGAATGAGGTGGACTGGTCGAAGGCGGCGGTCGTAGCGGGCAGGAAGGCGGATGCCGGCGCCAAGGTCGGCAGGCGGACGGCCGATTCCTGCGAGCTGAAGCCGGGCGACGCGCTTGAGGTGCGCCTCGCGTGGAACAGGACGGGGCTGATGATGCGCGCCGTCGTGGAGAAGGACGGCTTCCATCCCGACGGCGACGTCATGAACATGTGGAAGGGCGACGGGCTCCAGATCGCGTTCGACACCATGAAGAACGCGCAGAAGGCGGGTTCCGGCTACGAAGACGACGACTTTGAGTACGACCTTGCGATGTTCAAGGGCCGGCCCACCGTGTATCGCCGCAAGGCGTCGCTTGCCTACCACGATTCCCTCCACAAGCCGCTTGGCGTGGTGGAGGAAGTTGCGCTGGACGTCAGGCGCGAGGGGCGCAAGGCAATCTATACTATCCGCTTCGCCCCGCAGGCTGTATCTCCGTTCCGCCTCGATGCCGGCGAGTCGATGCGCTTTGCTGTCCTTGCCAACCTCAACGACGGCAAGACGCGCTACGGAGCGCTCGAGACGGCGCCCGGCATCTTTGTGCGCGGCAAGTGGCCATACGGATTCCGGGAGCTGGTCCTGGTCCGCGGGCCATGACTTTAGCAATTCGCAATGGTTTTGAACCTAAAATCCTCGGTAGAAAGTCTCACGCAGAGGTGCAGAGAGGCGGAGAGCG
>CAMOHV010000301.1 GCA_946615275.1 uncultured Verrucomicrobiota bacterium
CGCGTGTGGAAGAGGGGGGACAAGGTGTCCATCGACTTCCCGATGGAGATCCGCTTCGTGAAGGGGCGCAAGCGCCAGAGCGGTCGCTTCGCTGTGATGCGCGGCCCGCTCCTCTACGCGCTAGACACCAACCGCGTCAAGAACTTCGAGAAGGCGCACCCGCTGGACGCCGCCACGGTCATAATGCTCGACCCTGCGCAGCTCTCATTCAAGAGGGATGCGGACGGAGGAAGGGCGGCATTCTGCGGCACTGCGATCGCCACGCGAGCCAACGTGCGCGACTTCGACCGCGGCGTGGGGCCGTCGGACCCGGAGGTGCTCCTCACGGAGTTCGCGGACGAGGACAACACGCTCACATATTTCCGCACCCCCTGGCCGGAGAGCGGGCTCTTCGTTGACGACGAGCTGTTTCGTTGACATCTGATGCTGATCTGCGGCCCCTGACGATTCATGAGAAAAGGAACGGTAGTTAGATCAATGAAAGCGACGATGGCTGGAATCACCATCGTGGCCGTCTTTGGCGCCATGGCCAGTGGCGTGCCAACGGCGTGCGGCAGCACCTTGTGGCGGCGGTTGACTGCGGCAGGACGGCCGCCAAGAGCCTCATGGTAGGGGACGCGCCGCTCTTCGTGGTCGATGATTGCAAGTGAGGTCATGCCAATGAAAAAGATAATGTTCATCGCGTTCGCGGCGGCATCGGCGTTGGCGTCGGGCGCGCCGTCGTTCACGGCGGAGACCGGCAACCCGACGAACAACATGTTCGCCGTGGGCTCCGATGCGTTCGTCACGTTCCACGCGAAGGGATGGGCGCCCAACGAGTCTCGCGAGGTCTCGGCCGAGCTGTTCGATTATCTCGGCGCGAAGACCGGCGGATTCAAGGTGCGCCTCCAGGCGGGGGCAGACGGCAATGGGAGCGTGCGCGCGAAACTCCCCACTTCGCGCTTCGGGTTCTGCCGCGTGAAGGCGCGCGCCGGCGACCTCTCCCTCCCCAAGCGCGGCACGCGCCCGGCCGGCGAGTTCACGTACGGCGTGGCGATGGACCCCAGGGACCGCCCCGAGCTTTCCCAGGAGCAGGCCTTCCAGGGCATCCACGGCGACACGTGCGGCGAGAGCTTCTGGCTCGGCGCGCACCACGGCTTCGCCACAACCTTCGCCGACGACGAGAAGAAGGCGGAATGGGACGCCGCGCGCGCGAAGCTGCCGTGGAAGCGCTACGGCCTGATGAACGTCAATGTGGGCGGGCACCTCGTGTGGGCGTCGAAACGCTTCTCGAAAAAGAACGCCCAATGGCTCAAGGACCATTCCAACGGAAAGAAGAAGAACGCCGGGATAGGGTGGAACATGTTCTCCGACCCCGAGGCCATGGAGGTCTACAAGGAATGGCTCGACATAAAGATCGGCGACTTCATGAAGCGACCTGCCAATCCCTGCCGCCGCGTCTACGAGATATTCTGGGAGCCGAACCTCACCGTGCCAGACGCGGAGACGATGGTGAAGGCCGCGGAAGTGGCGCACCGCCTCATCAAGGAGCGCGATCCGGACGCTCTCATCGCCCTGCCCACGATAACCAACTGCTCCAACTTCGATTGGCACAGGCAGGTGTTCGAGAAGGGCATTCTCAAATACGCCGACGTCTTCGACCTGCATCCCTACACCGCATATCCGCCGGAGCCCAACGGCTACATCGACAACATACGCATGCTGAAGCGGATGCTCGCCGACTATGGCCGGCCGGACATCCCGTTCGTCTGCTCGGAGTCCGGCTACCAGACCGCCGCCACGCTCGCCGGCGAACGCCTCCAGCTCGAGGGCCAGGTGCGCGTGCACCTCATTCTGCTGGGCGAGGGCATCTGGTTCAACTGTCCGTTCTACGGCGCGGACTACGGCGGCGACCACAACGACCATCCCGAGGGCGACTACGGCATCATGTACAACCTGGACTATCCACACCCGCGCTTCGGACCCAGGCACATCTCCCCGCGCCCCGCCTTCTGCGGCATAAGCGCGTTTTCCATGCTGCTCGACGGCTTCAGGCCGAAGGAGTGCATCGACTTCCTCGGCGGCACAAGGTGGGGATACGTCTACACGAACGCGGCGGGCCGCTGCACGGCGGCGCTATGGGACTACGGCGGCGCCACGTCCCTGGTGGAGTTGCCTGTGGGCAGGGAGGAGATCGCGACGGCCGACATCATGGGCAACAAGTCCACGGCATCATCTCCGGGCGGCGTGCTGCGGCTTGAGCTAGGTCCGTCTCCGGTGTATGTGTTCGAGCCAGACCCGGCGGCGTGGGAGAAGGGCACGAAGGCCTTGAGGGCCGCGGCCGAGGCGGAGGCCCGGGCGCGCGAGGCCGCGCCGGTGAAGCTGCTCTCGGCGGAGCCGACGTTTTCGGGCGGACATCCGGCAGTGGCTGTGGAGGTGCTGAACAACTCCGACGAAAAGCGCTCCGTCTGCGTCAAGACCCGCATAAAGGGCGAGCCAGACGCGCGCCGGTCGGCCGCAGCGGAGCTCGCCCCGCGCGAGGCGAAGAGGGTGACGGTGCGCCTCGACGGCTTCCGCCCCGATCCGTTCGCGCCTTTCGACGTGGAGATCGGCGCGTCGGACGAGGCGGGCAATTCCGCCGAGAGGAAGATGTCCGCCAACTTCCTGTACGCCAAGCACCTGCCGGGCGTCGGGAAAGGCGGAGACTTCAGCGGCTGGAAGAATCCAGCACGCATCCACGTGCCGTTCCGCGTGGTGGGCAACGAATCGTTTCTAAAGGACGAAAAGGACCTCTCAGCCGAGATCGCCTTCGCGTGGAACAGGGAATTCCTCCTTCTGGACGTTCTCGTGAAGGACGACATGTTCAAGCAGGACTGCACCGGCTGGCACACGTGGAACGGCGACGCCCTTCAGTTCGGATTCGCCCGCCGCCGGCTCGAGCGCCTCACCGCGAACGACTACGCCGACGCCCTGGACCAGGGCACTACGGAGGTCGATTTCGCTTTGACGAAGAACGGCCCCGAGGCGTATCGCACCATATCCTTCGATCCATACAAGCTGCCTACGGACATGTTCGGCAAGGGCCAGATCGACCTTGCAGAATGCCCGCTCGCCATAGACCGGCGCGACGTGCCCGGCGGAGTGGAGCTGCACTACAGCATCGCGTTCCCATGGCGATTCATGAACAAGGCAGAGGGGGCGAAGGCAGGGGAGAACGTCTATTTCGCCCTGACGGTGAACGACCGCGACGGCGACGACAAGTTCTACTCGGCCATAGGGCTCTTCGAGCTCAAGCGCCTCGCCCCGCGCCACTTCGGGACAATTGTGCTTGGGGAATGATCCTCTTATATCCAGAAAATATGCTATAATATGCCTTGATCAATTTTGATGATTTTCTAGACGAAAGAATATCTGCATGAAAGAGATGATGACATTGATGTCAATTGCGGCAGTCTGCGCCGCGGCGGCGTGCGCAGGCGCGGCGGTGGACATAGACTGCGGACGGCAGC
>CAMOHV010000302.1 GCA_946615275.1 uncultured Verrucomicrobiota bacterium
AGAACATCTTTACCACAATACCATAGAATCTTGAGACTTCTGGCATTTTACTTTACCTTACTTGTACCCCGAAACACAGCGGCGGCTACTATTCTTCGCCGCCCGCCCGCGCAGGAAATCTGGATGTCAGGCCCTTTGGGGGCGAGACGGGAAAATCTTATCACATTTCCCCGCCTGTTTCAAGCGGGAAATTGGAGTGAATTGAGAATTGAGAATGGAGAATTGAGAATTCGGGGGCGATTCGGCGAACGCGCGAGCCGCGCGTTCTACTAGGGGCGATCCTAGGACGAGTAGGAGGATTAGGACAATAGGACTAGGGCGATAGGACACCAAAAATTCTCAATTCTCCATTCTCAATTCCCGAACGCGCGGCCGCGACGGAGCGCGGCCCTCCCCCTCACTTAGGCCGAAGGCCACTTACAGCGCCCGAAGGGCGCGACTTAAAGCCGCGAAGCGGCGACTTACAGGCGGCGAAGCGGCGATTTAAAGGCGGCGAAGCCGCCGACTTAAAGCCGCGAAGCGGCGACTTAAAGGCGGTGCAGCCGCCGACTTAAAGCCGCGAAGCGGCGACTTAAAGGCGGCGCAGCCGCCGAACTATCTTGGGCATGTGAAACCGGCGTTCGGGACTATCCTGTCGCGGTTCTCCCAGAGCGCGAAACGGAACGAGGTGAAGTCCGGCTTTAGATTGAACGAGACCGACGACGTCCAGTAGTCGGTCACCTGCACGCGGCCAGAAGCGACCGCGTCGAACTCCGGGATCAGCGCGCATGGTCCGCACCCCTTCACCGGCTCATGCCCCGCCTGTACCCCGCCCTTCGCCGGAGCGGGCGCGGGGACGGACCCGTCGAAGTCCGCGTCCTGGAACACGTAGAACACGTCGTCCGGCGAGACCGACGGCAGATCTGCCGGCCGGCCGCGCGGAACCGCGTCGTGCAGTCCCCTGGCCGTGCGCACCTGCCGCCTGTAGCCGTAGAAGCGCGACTTGCCGCCTTCAGCCTCGAACTTCGACGGAATTGCGCGCACGGTCACTCGCGCGCTCTCCACCTTCGCGCCATCCCCTGGCGCCAGCTCCACAAACAGCCTTTCGCTCCTGCGGGACATCGAAAAGCGCAGCGACATCGGCGCCGACGGAAAGCGCAGCGCCACCTGGTAGCCGGTGCGTCCGGAGCCGCTCCACGGCGTGATGTCCGTAGGCAGGATGTCCAGCTCCGACGCGTCCATTCCGTTCACCGACACGTCCAGGAAGTCCGTAAGCGCGTTGAAGCCCGCCTTCGCCATTCCACTTCCCATCTTGAACTTGCTCCGCGGCGGTTTCGACGCCGAGGGGGCGGTGGACTGCACATTCACGACGTAGCGGTTCAGCGGCGTGGCCATGGTCATCGACAGGTTCGCGCGAAGGCCCTTGTACGGATCGGGCACAAGGTCGAACTTGGCGAGCATCTCCCCGTCGTAGACGTCCGTGCGCGTGCGGCGGAACTTCCACATCCTGCGCTCCTCGGGCGTCATCGCCGGCTCGCCGGCGGCGATCTCCTTGCGCCGCTTCGCGAAGGCGGCCGGCCACGGCTCGGCGAAGACCCTGTAGCGCCGCTCCTCCGCGCCGCCCTTGGCGACAGCCTTCCCGGCGGCGTCGAGCAGCCTCTCCAGCTCGTCCACCACGGCGGCGGACGGACGCACCGCGTCCTCCTCCGCGCGCGTCGTCTGCGGCTTCGAGACGTTCTCGGCGAAGGTCTTCTTGAGCAGACTGTGGAACGCCTTCAGATGGCGCCCCGCCTCCGCGCCGTAGAACGGCTCCCAATGCTCGTCTATGCCGGCGTCCACGTCCCAAGACGGATTCCACTGCGTCTTGTACACCGAATAGCACGAGTAGTAGAAATGCCAGAGGTCGTCGTATCCGTTGTGGTCGTAGAAAATGGTATCGCGGCCGAGGTACTTGCCTAGGGCGCGGGGCACCTCCACGGTGAACTCGGGGTTCACGGCGCGGAAGAAGAGGTCGTGCGACGACGTGTAGAGCCAGGCGCGCGCTACGGGCCTTCCGCCGGTGGCCTCGTACCATTCGCGGAAGAGCTTCACGATGTCCGCCCGCGCCTCCACGTTCAGCATCTTGCGCGGCATCCTGTGGTCGCAGAGCGACACTTCGATGTTGTCCGGCAGCTTCCAGCGCGGATCGTTGGGGGGCCACTTCGAGTTGTAGTAGCAAAGGAGGTACAGGCGGCGGTCCGGCCACTCCTCCTTCACCCGCCGGCCGAAGTGCTGGAAGAACCGCCCGAGCACATTGGCGAGCACCGGAGCGTCGTTGAGGTATATCCCGCCCTTCCCGACGCACCGCTTGAAGTCGGCCTTGGTCACGAGGCCAAGCTCGCGCACGGTGGGGTCCATCGCGGCGTCCACCACGTCCCACCAGGTGTCGCACTGCCCGAAGCTGATGTAGGAGAGGTTGACGAGCGGGCCGAAGCCGGTCGTCATGTCCCACTTCGGCTGCGGCTGCGCCAGCTTGGCCTTGGCGGCGGCGATGATCTTGTCGACGTTCTCCAGGTTGGTCACGTCCCAGATGTTGCCGAGGTGCGCGTCGGGGTTGTGCTGCCATTTGCCGTAGACGCTGCGGTAGAACATCGTGTCGGCGGCGCCCGGGTTGTTCTTCGCGAACCTCTGCGGGTCGGGGCAGTGGCTGCCGCCGGCGGGAGAAGTGCCGCCGTCGCGCCAGAAGCGCACGAAGGAGCCGTCGCCGCGCCGCACCGCGCCCTTCCCGAACAGTCCATTCCACTTCTCCACCTTGGCGTCGGTGGAGACGGACATGTTGAAGTGGAACGAGCCGTTGCGGTGGTTGAAGCACGGAGCGTCGGAATAGGAGACCGGCCGCACCGCGAAGTCGGCCGTCCGCGCCGGCCAGTACGTGCCCCATTCGCCGGGGAACCAGTAGCGCACGCCGAGGAAGCGCTCCGTGAAGTCGAGCGCGCCGTAGAACGTGCCGAGGCTGGAGCCTTTGTTCTCGTATGGCCTCGTGTTGTATCCGGGGATCTGCGAGGAGTCGTTGCCGACTATCGCGAGATGGCGCCCCGCCGTGCGTATCGTGAAGCCCTGGTCTGGCATGTTTGCGGCGGCTAGGCCGAGCTTTCTGGATAGGACGCTCTCGCCCAGCACCAGGAGATGCGGCCAGCGCGCGCACGCGGCCTCGTCCGCAGCGTCCACGATCTCCGGCGCCGCGCCGAAGACGTGCGCGAAGGCGTTGGTGAGCACCTGCAGCGCGGGGCCGATGGACGCCCTGGTGGGCTTGTACGCGCCGCAGTTCGTCTCGCACTGCGGGTTCCATGCGATCGCGAAGCGCAGTCTGCCGCCCGCCACAAGCGGCACCGGGGCGCCGGCTGGCGCCGGGTCCTCCGCTATCGGCGTAAGCGCCGGAGTGTGAAGGTCGTACGCCGCCGCGCCCATGGCGACGGCAAAGGAGATCAGGAATGTTTTCATGGCTGCTGGAATCCCGAAG
>CAMOHV010000303.1 GCA_946615275.1 uncultured Verrucomicrobiota bacterium
AGGAGGACATGAGCTTCGCCTGGTACGTGCCGGTGTTCTCGCTGTACGTGCTCTGGACGCAGAAGGATCGTCTGATCGAGGCGATGAAGGCGCCGGAGGCGCGTCCGTCGTGGCTTGGCTTCGCGCTGTGCCTGCCGTGCCTCGTGCTGGCGCTCCTCGGCGCGCGCGGCCTGCAGCTGCGCTTCGAGCAGGTGGCGTTCATAGGGCTTCTCATCTTCATCCCCTGGACGTTCTACGGGCGGCGGGCGGCGTCCTTCTTCGTGTTCCCGGCGCTCTTCCTGGTCTTCACGATCCCGGTCTCGGCGATCATGGACATGTTCACCATCCATCTGCGACTCTTGGCGAGCGGGACCGCGCTCGCGGTGCTGAACGGATGCGGGGTGGACGCCGTGCGCGAGGGCACGGCGGTGGTGGCGCACGGCGCGCATCCGTTCTCGATCGACGTGGCCGAGCCCTGCTCGGGCCTGAGGTCGCTCTTCGCGCTCATGGCGCTCACGGCGGCGTACGCCTGGTACAGCCAGCCCACGTGGCCGCGCCGCGCGCTCCTCTTCGCGACGTCCGTGCCCATCGCCATCCTCGGGAACGTGGTGAGGATACTCTCGATATGCGGCGTGGCGGCGACGGCGAACGCGGACTTCGCCCTTGGATTCTACCACGACTATTCTGGATACGTTATCTTCATAGTGGCGATAGCGCTTATGCTAGCCTGCGGGGAGATAATAACGCGCGTTTTTGAACGAAGGAAAGACGCAGGAAAGAGGGAATTGAGAATTGAGAATGGAGAATTGAGAATTGAAAAGGGCGAATCGGGAGTTGAGAATGGAGATGGAGAAGGGGGCGAATCCGCACCGGCAATTCCCAATTCCCAATTCTCAATTCTCCCTTGTGTTGCGGCGGTGGTGCTGTCGGCGGTGTTCGTGTTCCAGTCATTGACTCCGGCAAGCATGGTGATGGAGGCGCCGGAGGTGGCGCTGCCGGCGGAGATGGAGGGGTGCGTCTCGGAGGGCGTGCGCTACTGCCAGAACGAGAGATGCTCGCGGCTCTGGCGGGAGAGCGACGTGGCAGGCGCAGAAAAGTGCCCGGCCTGCGGGGGCGCCCTTGCGGAGGCGTCGCTCGGGGAGCTCACGGTTCTGCCTTCTGACACGCGCTTCGCGAAGCGCCTGTACCGATCGGCGTCGGGGCAGGAGTATCTCGTCTCGGCTGTGATAGGGGGCGTCTCGAAGCGCTCGCTGCACCGTCCGGAGCTGTGCCTGCCGGGGCAGGGATTCACGCTTCTCGAGCCGCGCGACCTCGACGCGGGGGGGCGTCCGTTCCGCGCGCTCAAGCTGCTGCCGCCGCATGGCGGGCCGCCGCATCTTATGGTCTACACCTTCTTCAACCAGGCGGGTGTGCGCACGGCGTCGCACACGCGGCGCATCTTCGCCGACACCTGGGACCGTACCGTCCACAACCGCATCGACCGCTGGGTGATGGTGACGGTCCACGCCTCCAGCCCGTTCTCCGCGCATGGCATCGACCTCTCGCACCCGGCCGACAGGCATTCCGTCGAGACCTTCCTCGCAAAGCTCTCGGAGGCGCTGCCATGACGATGGTGATCGACAGGACGCTGCTCTTCCTCACGCTTTGCGCGCCGTACGCGGCGGTGTTCTTCGGCGCGCTCGCGGTCTCGTTCTTCCTTACGCCGATCTTGCGCGATCTTGCGCGGAGGCTGGGGATGGTGGACGCGCCGTCCGAGCGTCGCATCAACAAGGTCGCGATCCCCCGAGGAGGGGGGCTCGCCGTGTTCGTGGCCACGTGCCTGCCGATCGTCGTGCTGTATTTCTTCTTCCCGAACAGCGACTTCTGCCAGACCATGCGCCAGTCCGCCGTGTTCCGTCTGACCGCCCTGAGCGGCGTCCTAGCGCTGGTGGGGCTGGTGGACGACAAGTTCGGGCTTCCGCCGCTTGTGAAGCTCGCCGCGCAGGTGGCTGTGGCCCTTGGCGCGCACTTCTTCTGCGGCGTGGGCTTCTCGGGGATGTTCCCGTCGATCCCCCCCGCGCTCGACGCGGTGGTCACCGCGTTCTGGATCGTCGGCGCCGTGAACGCCTTCAACTTCATAGACGGGCTTGACGGGCTCGCCACCGGGCTCGCGGTGATCGCCGCAGCCGGCATGGCCGGCTCGCTCTTCTTCACGGGGCGCCCGGAGACCACCCTCTGCCACTTCGCCTTCATCGGCGCGTGCCTCGGGTTCCTGCGCTACAACTTCAACCCGGCCTCGGTGTTCCTTGGGGACACCGGCTCGATGTTCCTCGGGTTCTTCCTCTCCACTACGCCGCTCATCCTCGGCAACTCGCGTTCGCTCTTCGTCTCGCTCGGCGTGCCGATGCTCGCGATGGGCGTGCCGATCTTCGACACATCCCTCGCGATCCTCCGCCGCACTCTGCGCGCGTTCCTCTTCCGCGAGAACGCCGACGAGACCGGCAACAGGCATGTGATGCGCCCGGACACCGACCACCTCCACCACCGCATCCTGAGGGCCTTCCTCTCCCAGCGCAAGGCGGCGTTCGCCCTCTACGCGCTCGCCGCGTTCCTCGTGTTGATCGCGCTGGGGGGGATAGCGCTGAAGGGGCGCGCGGTGGCGCTCTACATCGTGGGTTTCGTCGTGGTGGCCGCGGTCATCTTCCGGGACATGCGCCGGATAGAGCTCTGGGACGCCGGGCGGCTCCTCGACACCGTGGCGCACGACTCGAAGCTCGCCGCGCGCCGCCGCCGCCACGTCCTCTCCGTGCCGTTCTACGTCGTGAACGACCTCACCGCGCTTTTCCTGGCCTGGCTCATCACGGCGCTCTGCATGGGGCACACCGTGGGCGCCTCGTCGATGCGCCGCTGGATGGCGCTCAGGACGATCCCGACGTTCCTCGCGCTCGTCTTCTTCCGCGCGTACATCACCTCCTGGAGCCGCGCGCTCCTCTCCAACTACGTGCGCCTTGCGATGGCGGTGGCGCTGGGGGCGCTCGGGACGGGGTTCCTCGTCGTGGCGGCGGAGATACCGCACTCGCATTTCGTGCAGTCCACGTTCCTCTTCTCCACGCTTGCGTTCGTGGGGCTTCTGGTGGTGCGCGTGGCGCGGCCCACGCTGCGCGACCTCTTCTACGCGCTCAGCAGCGCGCGGCTGCAGGGGATGCCCGGCGTGAGCCGCGTACTGGTGTACGGGGCGGGGCTCAGGTACCGGTCGTTCCGGCGCGAGCTTGTGCGCAGCGCCGCCGCGGGCAAGCGCGTCATCGTGGGGATCATCGACGACGACATCCTGCTGCGCGGGAAGTACATCGGCGGCATAAGGATATTCGGCTCGCTGGAGCAGGCCCCGCAGATCATAAAGGAGCTGAAGGCCGACGCGGTGGTGATCGCCTGCGTGCTAACCCCGGCGCGGATGGAGGTGGCGCGCAAAATCCTCGGCCCCTGCGGCGTGAAGGTCACGCAGTGGGTCCACGAGGAGC
>CAMOHV010000304.1 GCA_946615275.1 uncultured Verrucomicrobiota bacterium
AGATTAGTTAATAGAAAAAACAGATAGAAAAATAACAAAAGTGGAGCGGGTGCGGGAGCCGAGCCGGCTGCGCTGCGGGGACGAGGTGTGCATCCGGTACTCGGAAACCGGCAGGGCGGAGGTGGTCCATGGGCGATGAGAAGAGACGCCCTGGCCGCCCGCGGATGATTTCCGCGACGCTCAAGGTAGGCAACTCGACGAGCCAGATGCTCGCCGAGTGCGTGAGGACCAAAAGCTGGTCCAGGTTCGACGCCATCGCGGCCGCCTTCGTCCGGATTTCACTCCGGCTCGACGAGGATTCGCCCATGCCGAAGGGCGCCGACCCGTGCATCCTCGCCGTGATTCGCAACGAGGTTGAATTGATGGGGACTTACGCAAGCATTTCCACGGCGAATCTCCGTAATTCTGGACTCCTAAATCCAAAGGAAACCGCACCAGAATCCTCCGGCAATTCCGGAGAATCCGCGCCAGAATCCCAACGCAATTCCGACAAGAACGCGCGCGCGACGGAAGAGTTAAGAATTGGAGAGAAATCCCCTTCCCCCTTGCCAGCAAATCTCCAGGCCGAGGAGGAGGCGTTTGAGGACCTGTGGGCCGTCTACCCTCGGAAGCAGGCGAAGAACGACGCCCGCCGGGCGTTCCACCGTGTCCTCGTTGAGGACGGCGTGGCGCCGGCGACGATCTTCTACGCCGTGATGGAGCAGGCGAAGTCGGCCGCCTGGAAGGAGGACGGCGGGAAGTTCGTGCCGTCGCTCGCCAAGTGGCTCGACGGCGGCCGGTGGAACGACGTTCTCTCCGCGCCAGCGGAAAAAAATCTCGCGGCGCCGCCCGCGCAGGACCCATTCACTTGTCCGACGCCCCTTCCTCCGGAGGAGCGCTGGAAGAAACCGAAGCCGGAGGAAATCCAGGAGGAATCCAAAACATGAAAACAGAAGAAGAGCGCCGGGTGGAATATCTCGGTGCGTGCGAGGAGCTGAGGGAGACTGTGCTTGGAGGCACTTTCACATCCTTGTATTCAGCCGCGAAAGCGGCTGGCGACGACAAGGCGACAGCCGCGCTCGCTCGCGGCTTTGTCGACCGAATCATCGAAGGTCCGGGCGATTGGCACCCGGACGAGTCCATCCCCAATTTCGTGTGGTCTGCTCTCGATCTGGAAATTGGCGTCCTCACGGCGCAATTCTACCGGAAGCGGAAGGAGGTCGCAAATGCCTGAAACGCAAATCCAAAAAAAGTACGCCGCGGCGGCCGCGCAGGCGGAGAAGGACGACCTGCCCCACGTCGAGAAGGCGGTGCTGGCGTGCGCGCTCCTGGACGAAAAGGTGGCGGCGCTCTTCTCCCGCGCCGGCGTGAAGCCGGACTGGTTCCATGACACGCGCTGCCGCGAGGTCTGCGCCCGCGTCCTCGACGACGCCGCGCTCGGCAAGCCCTTCGACTGCGCCGCGATGGCCGTGGAGCTGCAGCAGGGCGGCAAGACGTGGGGGCCGAAGTTCGCCGAATCGCTCGTGATGATGGAGGTCATCCCCGCCCACGCCGAATACTACGTCTCCCGCCTCGCGGAGGCGTTCTTCCGGCGCGAGGCCTACGGCTTCTGCTCCGACGCCCAGAACGCGCTCGACGCCGCGGAGGAGTCGCCCGACGCCGTGGTGTCGCGCCTCTCCGAAAAGCTCGCCGCCCTCCTGCGCTGGCGCTCGGCCGGCGCCGCACCCTCCCCCTACCGGCTGCGCGCCGAGGCCGTGGACGAGTTCCACCAGGCCGCGGAGGACGTCGCCGCCGGCCGCCCCGCCCGAGCCCTCGGGCTCTCGTGGGGCATCCCGGGCCTGGACTGGATCACGCAGGGGCTCTACCCCGGGCTGCACATCATCGCCGCCCGCCCGTCCTTCGGCAAGACGATGCTGGAGAACTACATCGCCGTCACGCACCTCAAGGCCGGGCGCCGCGTGGCGCGCGCCTGCCTCGACATGACGCCGCGCGCCCTCGCCATCCGCGCCCTCACGCTCGTCGGCGGCGAAACCCTCTCCAAGCTCCGCTCCGGCTACATGACCGCCTCCGACGAGGGCAAGATCCGCGCCGCGGCCGAGTGCTCCCGCCTCTGGCACGAGCACATCCTCACGGAAACGACCGCCGAGGAGATCGTCGCCCGGGCCCGCGCCATCAAGGCCGCGGACGGCCTCGACCTCCTCACCGTGGACTACATCCAGCTCGTCGGCACGACCGAGCAGCAGAAGTTCATGAACGATAATATGATCATCGCCCGGGCCATGAAGGCGCTCAAGGGCTTCGCCAACGACACCGGCACGCCCGTCATCCTCCTCTCCCAGCTCTCCCGCGCCGTCGAGAAGGAGGACCGCGCCCCGCAGCTTAGCGACCTGCGCGACTCCGGATCCATCGAGCAGGACGCCAAGACCGTCACCTTCGTCTACCCCGAGCCCGGCGTGATGGCGCGCTGGATGCAGGACCAGGGCGTGGTGGACTGGAAGGCGCTCGACATCCGCCCCGGCGTCCTGAACGTCCTCAAGAACCAGGACGGCGGCACGGGCGCCGTCGCCGTCCGCCAGTTCGCCCGCTGGGGCATCTACGAGCAATGCGCCCGCCTCACCCGCGAGGACATGGACGCGCACCGCCGCGCCGTCACCGCCGCGAAGGACGCCGCCGCAATCAAGCACCGCGTCGTCACGGCCGCCGTCTCGCCCTCCGTCGCGATGGGCTACGACTTCTCGCGCGCCGCCGTCGTGCCGCAGGCGCTCTACGCCGTCGTCAAGCACCCGAAGGGCTCCTACGAAGTCTTCCTCGCCGCGGATCTGCCGCTCCTCAACGCCGCCGCGCAGCGCCTCGGCGCCGCGCCGTGGGCGTCGCTGGAGGAGGTGCCGGGCCTGATGAACGCCCTCAAGCGCCTCCGCGAGATCAAGGCGAGCCACGGCCTCGCCGCCGGCCCGGACGACGAGCCCCTGCCCTTCGACCCCGCCACGGACGCCTCCGCGCGGCCGGCCGCGGAGCGCGTCACCGACCCGGACTCGCCCTTCTACGAGCCCGGCAACCACGATCCCGACGAGGATACCGCGCCATGAGCAAGATCACATTCGACCAGACGAGATGCGAGAAGTGCAAGACGTGCCTCTCGTTCAAGTATCGCAACAAGGAAGAAAAAATCGCAGACTTCACCTGCCGATGGTGCTACCTCGATCGTTTGAGAAACAGGACGAACGACATAGAGCGCGCAATCCTGGACATCATGGAAATTGCAAATCATGCAATTCGCGCGCAGGCTCGTCGCGTTCTGGAACGCAAGGACGACGAGGAGTTTGAGGAGGAAGTGCAGGACTGCAACAAGCTTGCGGAGCAGTCTCTGTCTGAGATCAAGAGCCGCATCCGGACACTTGAAAGGAAGGCGGCAAAGGGGGTGGCGCCGTGAACACTCGGACCGCACGCCGCGCCGGACGCGCGGAATGGGAGCTACGCTCTTCGGTGAGC
>CAMOHV010000305.1 GCA_946615275.1 uncultured Verrucomicrobiota bacterium
GGCGGGCAGGATTTCCGCGAGGTGATACAGCGCGCCAAGGACCGCGTGTTCCCGACGCTCGTGTACATCCGCGTCGTGCGCGAGGCGCTAGACGAGGGCAAGGACTCGAAGCAGGTGGTTTCCGGATCCGGCGTGGTGATCTCCCCGGACGGAGAGCTGCTCACGAACCACCACGTCGTAGACAAGGCCACCGAGATACGGTGCCAGCTTTCAGACGGTTCGGCATACACAGCGAAGGTGCTCGGCTCCGACAAGGATCTCGACGTGGCGCTCGTGAAGCTGGAGAGTCCGTCCAACTCCCCGCCCTTTGCGTGCGCGGAGCTTTCGCCGGACGCCATGTCGATTGGCGACGTGGTCCTCGCCCTGGGCGCGCCGTGGGGTCTTGCGCGCTCCGTGACGATGGGGATCATATCCTGCACCGACCGCTACCTCGAGGCGTGCGGCCCATACACGCTCTGGTACCAGACCGACGCCGCCATCGCCCCCGGCAACTCAGGCGGACCTCTCGTCGACACGAGCGGACGCGTCGTGGGGCTCAACACGCGCGGTTCGCTTGTGGGCGGGCAGGCGTTCACGATACCCTCGCCCACCATCAGCGAGGTGCTGCCGCGCCTGAGGAAGTTCGGCGACGCGCACTGGGCATGGTTCGGCCTCAACTTCCAGCCGCTCCACGACTTCAACCGCAACATGATGTTCCCGCACACCAATGGCGTTATAATCGCCGGGACGGACGCCGGAGGGCCGGCGCAGCAGGCCGGGCTCAGGTCCAACGACCGCCTCGTCGCGGTGGACGGCGTGCCGACAGACGTCCTGAACCATGAGGATCTCCCCGCCCTCGAGCGGCGCCTTGGCAGGCTTCCGTTCGGCAAGGAGGTGGAGTTCGCGGTCGTGCGCGGCGGGTCCAATGTGGTATTCCGCCTTGCGCCCCGCGAGAAGGGGCGCGTGGAGGGCGTTGAGAAGGTGTTCGAGCGCTGGGGCTTCACGGCCAAGGAGATCAACCGGTTCTCCAATCCCGACCTTGCGTTCTTCGCGGAGAACGGCGGAGTGTTCGTGAGCGCCGTCGCCTGGGACGGCAACGCCTGGAGCGCCGAGATAAAGGAGAAGGACATCATACTCTCCTGGAACGGCAAGCTGGTGAAGACGGTCGCGCAGCTGGAGAAGATATACGCCGACGCGCTTCGCGACCTTCCGGGGACGTACAAGGCCAATCTCGTCGTGCTGCGCCGAGGCCGCCGCATGCCCCTTGTGCTGAACTATCTTGAAGACACCGAAAAGGAGGTGCTGGAATGAGGCGCGCCGTAGTATTTTCCACAGTCCTGTCAATAGCCGCGTTCGCGCTAGCCGAAGAGCCTTCGCTGGAGGAGAAGGCGCGGAGGGTGCGCGAGCTTACGCGCGACTACGCGGCGTCGGTCGTGGTGGTGCGCACGTTCGTGAAGCCGGAGGCGGACGGGCGGTATCCGGACGTCTCGGTGGACTACCGCTGCCCGGCCTGCGGTGGCCGCGAGCATTTCCCGTCCTTCTCCAGCTCCGTGGAGGAGAATCTGCCGTTCATCGCCGCTGGCTTCGCCCTCGCGCCTGACCGCATACTCGTGCAGGACGTCGGTCTCCGCGGGAGGTGGGTGGAGCGCATCGAGGTGGCGTCCGGCGGCGAGGTGGCGCCGGCGAGGCCGGTGGCTCGCTATCCGGAGGAGAACGCGCTTCTGCTAGCGCTCGATCGCCCCATGCCCGGCGTTAAGCCGCTTGTGTTCGGCGGCTGCGCCACGAACAAGCCTGCGCACTTCTACTTCGTGGAGGACGCCGACGGGCGGCGCGTCGCCGGCCTGCGCGACGCGGTGAAGAATTTCCGCCATGATGCCGACAGCGGCGTTGACGTCGTGCCGTGCATCCCGAACACGCTGGTGGTGGACGCCTCCAACGCGCTTGTCTCCGTGGACATGAAGTTCGACCGCCTCCTTTCTTCCCAGGGCTATCTGCCTCCATCGTCCTGGAGGTCAGAGCCGCCGGAGCTTCAGGAGAGGAGGGAGGATGAACTAGAGGCGGAGCTCAAGGCGTCATTCGTGCCGGTGTATCTCCACATCGACGAGGAGAAGAAGGATCGCAGGTCGTCGTACATGTACCGGTTCTCGGATGGTGACGAGCGCCTCACCGGCGACATAGACGTGCTTGGCCTCGCGCTTCCCGGCGGGGAGCTGCTGGTGCCGCTCAATCTGAACTCGACCAAGGTGGCGGGGCTGGACAAGATGGAGGCGACGCTCCCCGACGGCTCGAAGCGTCAGCTGGAATTCGTGGGGGCCTTCCCCGAGTACGGGGTGTTTCTACTGCGTTTCGCGGACGGCAAGATGCCGCAGGGGGTACGCCCGGCGGTGTTCTGCGAGAAGCCGGCGTCGGCGCTCTACCGGCAATGCGCGTACAGGGTGCAGCCGGTGAACCGCAACGGGACGGTGCGCCTCACGGCGGCGAGGCGGAGGATAAACAGCTTCACGCGTGTGCATGGCGGCATGGTGGCGCCGTCTGCGGCGTCGAGGGAGGACGGATCGTTTCTTGTGCTGCCGGACGGATCGATAGCCGCGATGGCGCTGCGACTGCGCGCGAGCGGCGACAGCTGGCGCGGCAAGGTGGTGCTTCCGGGCGCCGCCGCGGCGAAGATGCTAGCGGCGCGCGCGTTCGATGCGGAGTTCGCCGTCCGAAAGGGGAAGGACAGGATCCGCGTCGCGTGGATCGGGGTGGACACGCAGCCGATGACGGTGGAGCTCGCCCGCGAGAAGAAGGCCACGGACTTCCTGCGCGTTGCGGGCGGACGCGGCGCCCTTGTGGGCACAGTGTATCCCGGAACCCCCGCCGCCAAGGCGGGGATACAGGAGGGAGACGTCCTGCTCTGGGCGAGGAAGGCCGGCGGTGAGCGGCGCGAAAGGCTTGAGGCCTCGGAGAGCCGCGGCATCGACATCTCCGTGCTTCTTGAACATGCGCCGGTCTCGATGTTCGACCGTCTTGGCGTCACGCCCTGGCCGCAGATCGAGGGCGGCGTCAACGAGGTGTTCACGCGGTTCGGGATAGGGGCGAAGGTGGATGTCGCCTGGGTGCACGACGGCGCGCTCAAGGAGGCGTCGCTCGTGCTGGAGCAGGCGCCCGTGCACTACCGCACGGCGAAGCGCGTGCGCAACCGCGCGCTTGGGCTTGTGGCGGCGGATCTCACGTTCGAGGTGCGCGCGTATCTGAAGCTCGCGGACGATGCGCCGGGCGTCGTGATCTCCAAGATGCAGGACGGCAGCCCTGCCGCCGTGGCGGGGCTCAAGCCGATGGAGGTGATAACGGAGGTGAACGGCGCACCGGTGAAGAACGTGGTCGATTTCGCCGCGCGGATCAAGGGCGTGGATGAGCTGGTGTTCGCCGTCCGCCGCCTCGACGCGACGCGCGTGGTGAGAATACGACTTCAGGGCGATTCTAGGACGAGTAGG
>CAMOHV010000306.1 GCA_946615275.1 uncultured Verrucomicrobiota bacterium
TTCGGCTCCACCCAGTAGTCCTTGAGGTCTATGGCGCCGATCCAGGGCGCGATGAGGTCGAATCCGTGCGGCCACGACTCCCCGGTCTCGTAGTGCGCGTGCATGAGGTCGTACTCAACGCCAACGTGCTTGGGGTCGAGGTCCTTGATGCACTCCCACACGTCCCAGACTACGCCGCCGAATATCGTCGGCCCCCACGAGGAGTGGTTCTGGTAGTTGGCCTTCAGTCCGAGCGCGCCGGAGACGAGCGCGAGCGAGGCGAACGAGCGCTTGATGCGGTCTATCGACTGGCGGAACGTCTCCTTCTTGGAGTCGTAGAAGAAGTAGCCGGTGCGGAACGCCTTCACCCCGCAGTCCGCCGCCACCTTGAGGACCGTCTGCGAAAGAGGATCTTCGCCGGAGGTGATCGCAGTGCAGATCATGGTGGACTTGAGCCCCCGCTTCGCGGCGGCGGACACCACCTTCGGGAGGTCCTCCTTCACGCGCGCCGGCTCGATATGCCCCTTCGGGCGCACCGTCCACTGCACGCCGTCCAGTCCAGCCGCTGCCATCAGGTCGCAAAGCTCCTCCACGCCCTTCGTGACGGGCTGCTGGAACATCTTGGAGAAGACGTGGTACTCGCCCGGCCTAGGCGCGGGCGGTGGCGGCGGCGCGAACGTCGATCCCGCCAGGTTGAACTTCGCCGCGCCGCGCAAGGCGGGCGGCAGAGCCGCCGCGCCTGCGACGGCGCACTTCAGGAAATCCCTTCTGTTCATTGCTGTTTCTCCTTTTCGCTGAAATGGTCCACCGCCAGCGCCACGGCGCCGTCGCCGGCTACGTTGCAGGCCGTCCCCAGTCCGTCCATCGCCACGTACACCGTCATGAGCATCGTACACTGCTCCGGCGTGAAGCCGAGGATCGAGTCGAGAAGCCCCAGTGAGCTCATGATCACGCCGCACGCGACGCCAGGCGCGGCGACGGCCGTTATCGCCATCATGAAGATGAAGTACACGAACTTCCCGAAGTCGATCGGCGTCCCCGCGAGGATCGTGAACGCTACGGCGCACGACACCACCTTCGTCATCGACCCCGCAAGGTGTATCGTCGCGCAGAGCGGCACCACCAGCCCCGCGGTCTCCTCGCCCACCCCGTTCCTCCGCACACACCTGAGCGTGACCGGTATCGTTGCGGCGGACGAGCAGATCGTGAGCGCCGTGAAGTACGCCGGCAGCATGTTCCACGCCACCTTGAAGGGGTTTCTTCGCGCGATGGCGCACGCAACGCCGTACTGGATGGTGAGCAGCAGCACCGTGAGCACCACGCTCATCGCGATTATCTTGAGGGCCGTGACACCGAACGCCGCCAGATGCCCGGCCGCCGTCATGTTCGCTATCATGGACATGATGTAGAACGGCAGCACCGGAAGTATCGTCTTCTCGATGGTGGCCGACACGATCGTGCGCAGCTCGTCCATAGCCCGCTTGAGCGCCACCGCCTTGGCAAACACGATCCCAAGCCCGAGCATGAATGAGAGGAAGAGCGCCGTCATCACGTCCATTACGGGCGGTATCTTGATGAGCGGGACGATCTTCTCCATCCCCGACATCTTCCCGATGCCTTCGTCCAGCCACGACGGAAACACCAGCGCGCTCCCGGAGTATGCGAGGAACCCGGCGAAGACCGTTGAGAGATACGCGATCAGCACCACCGCGAGAAGCCTCTTGCCAGCGCCCGATCCAGTATCGGCTATCGCCGGCGTGACCAGCCCGAGTATTATCAGCGGCACAATGAACTTGAGAATCTGCCCGAACACGCCGCTGAAGGCGTTCACGGCCTTGAGCCCCCACGCACACGGCACCCATGGGTGGCCAAGAACCCACCCCAGCGCAATGCCTCCCGCAATGGCGATCAGTATCTTGCCGAACAAACCGAACTTCAACTTCATCGCATCAATCCTTTCTGGTCCTCAGGAAAGCCCCATCGCCAAAACGCCGACTAGCGACAGGGGCAGAATCCAGCGCATGTACAATCCACACCACGCCGGGAGCCTAAGCCCCACCCCGGCCGACGCCTCTGCGCGGAAGGCGTCGAACCCCCATCCCCAGCTCCGGGTGGCGAAGAGGCAAAGGGCAAGCGCCCCCATGGGCAGCCACACCTGGCTCACCGCGAAGTCCTCCCACTTGAGTACATTCTCGAACAGGACGCACGGCATCGAGCAAACCGCCACGGCCGCGCCGACTAGGACGGTGGCGCGCGCGCGCGGCCAGCGGAGCTCGTCCATCAGCCCTCCGATTAGGCACTCGAACACCGCGACGATCGTCGTGAGCGCCGCGAACGACAGGAACAGGAAGAAGAGGAACCCCCATGCGCGCCCGCCGGGCATCGCGTCGAAGACCTTGGGAAGCGCGATGAAGATGAGGCCCGGGCCAGAGGTGACGTCCACGCCGTACGCGGAGCAGGCTGGGAATATGATGAGCCCTGCGAGGATTGCCACGAAGGTGTCTATCGCGATTATCCACGCGGCCTCGCTGACGAGCGAGCGCTCGCGGCCAACGTAGCTGCCGAAGATCGTCATCGCCCCCACTCCCACCGAGAGCGTGAAGAACGCCTGGCCCATCGCGTCGAAGACCGCCTTGCCGGGATGCGCCATGAACCTCGACCAGTCCGGCGCGAGGTAGAACTTGACTCCCTCGCCCGCCCCCGGCAGCGAAAGCGCCTTGGCCGCGAGGGCGGAAAGAAGCACGAGCAGCGAGAGCATCATCGCCTTCGTCGCGCGCTCCACGCCCTTCACCACGCCCGCAAGGCACACGAGGGTCGCGAAGAGCACCGAGCCGCACATGAACGCCGAGCATGTCCACTTGTCCGCAAGGAGCGCCTTGAACGCCGCCGCCGGATCCGCCGCCGCGCCGCCTTCCGACGCGTACCCCGCCATGTACTTGACGAGCCACCCCGCCACGTCGGTGTAGTATATCATCAGGATGAAGTTGCCGACGAAGACGATCCTCCCGATCATCCCCCACATCGCCGAGCGCGCCCCTGGCGCAAGATCCGCGAAGGCCGACGCTATCCCCTTCTTCGCCCCGCGCCCCACAGCCAGCTCCGCCAGCAGAAGCGGGAACCCCAGGAGCGCGAGGAAAGCGAGATACACCACGACGAACGCCGCGCCGCCGTTCTCGCCCACGACATACGGAAAGCGCCACACATTCCCGAGACCCACGGCGCATCCCGCCGCGACCATCAGGAACCCGAGACGCGAACCAAGCCTCGCGCGCATCGGCGCCCCCTCACGCCTCGATCTCGAGCTTGGCGCGCTTCGCGAGGTCGCCGGGCTTGACGTCGTAGAGCGCGTCGACGAACGCGGACGCGAACGCCCCCGGCGACTTCGCCTTGGCCGCAGCCATCTCGCCCGCCACGACCACGGCGAGCGCCGCCGCGGCCGCAGCCTCGTAGCGGCGCGCGCGCCCGACCGTGGCGA
>CAMOHV010000307.1 GCA_946615275.1 uncultured Verrucomicrobiota bacterium
TTTCAACTTCTACGCAAGCGAGTGAGAGGCGGGACCAGTCGGATTCTGTGAGGCCGGCGCCGCATGGGAGGCAGAGACCGCGCCGGAAGAAGTCCTCGCACGTTTCGCCGCCGTGCATCTCGGCGCCGGCGAAGATGGGCTGCAGATGGAGCGGCTTCCATGCGGGGCGGGACTCGGCGTTGACGGCGGCGAGGCGGGACGCCATGGCGTCGCGCGCAGTCTCGTTCTTGAAGAGGAACACGGAGAGCCAGCGCGTGGAATCGACGTCCGGCGAGCAGGGGAAGGGCGTGGCGATGCCGTCGAGCAGCCGCCTCCAGCGCTCGAACGCGGCGTGCTTGCGGCTGATTATCTCGGGGAGCTTCTCCAGCTGCGCTATGCCGAGGGCGGCGAGGATGTTGCTCATCCTGTAGTTGTGGCCCACTTCGCGGTGTTCGTACCATACGACGCTCTCGCGCGACTGCTGCGCGCGCCATCTGGCGCGCGCGGCGATCTCGGGGTCGCGGGATAGGACGGCGCCGCCGCCGGATGTGGTGATGATCTTGTTGCCGTTGAAGGAATAGACGGAAGCGGCGCCGGCGGCGCCGGCGGGGCGGCCCTTGTAGGTGGCGCCGACGGACTCGGCGGCGTCGACGACCAGCGTCGCGCCGTGGCGGGCGGCGGCGGATTCGAGGGCGTCGTAGTCGCTGCACTGTCCGTAGAGGTCGGCGGCGATGACGACGAGCGGGGCGGATGGGGATGCCTCGCGGCGGCGCGCGAGGGCCTCCTCCAGAAACGGGACGGAGATGGTGCCGGAGGAGGGGTCGGCGTCGATGAACACGGGCGTGGCGCCGCGCCGCACGGCGGGGCCGACGGTGGCGATGAACGTGAGCGACGGGGCGAAGACGAACGTCCCGGGGCCGACGCCGAACTCGTCCATCAGGAGGTCTAGCGCGGCGGTCCCGCTGGAGACGACCGCGGCGGAGAGTCCGGAGAGGGACCCGAGGCGGCGCTCGAATTCGTCCACCATCGGCCCGCACGGGGCGATGTACTTCGAATCGAACGCCGCCTCCACGGCGCGGCGCTCGTCCGCGCCGGCCCAGGGGGGGCTCAGGAATATCCTCTCGTCTGCGCTCACTTCTTCTTGTTCCAGCCCTTGCGCGCCCAGATGGAGTCGAGGAGCTTGCACATGGGGCAGTCCTCGCCGATCACGTTGTTGCGGCGGAGGACGGCGAGTGCGCTCTTGACGGAGTTGAGGTCGCCCTTGGCCTTGTCGAGCGCGGCGTCGTCCATCGCCTCGACCTGGGCTTTGTAGGCGCAGCAGACCTTCTTGAGGGCGTCGGTGTAGGGGGCCTCCTTGCAGTAGGAGATCACCTCGAGGAGGGCGCAGAGGGTGGGGGCGTCGACCTTGGAGGAGTCGATCTTCGCGAAGAGCTTGGCGGCGGTCTCGGAGCGGAGCTTCATGACGTCGGCGGTGTTGGCGGCGGGGCCGCCGTGGGTGGTGTTGGCGTAGCGCGAGGGGATCTCGCGGATCCAGATGTTGCGGAAGTGGACGGGGTTGCCGTGGTCCTGGAGCTGGAGCGGGCGCTTGGTCTCATGCGGCGCGAGGGGGCGGCGCTTGCAGTGCGTGGTGAGGCCCTCCATCTCCCAGTGGTCCTGGGTGAGCACTCCGTTGTGGAAGACCGTCACGCTGCCGGGCCACACCATCTTGTCGCCGTTCCAGACGGGCTGGTGGAAGACGATGTCGTACGTCTGCCACTCGCCCGGGCCGCGCGAGGCGTTCACGAGGGGCGGGTTCTCGGCGTAGACGGCCGAGGCCTGCCCGTCGGCGTAGTTGGGGTTGGGGTTGGGGTCCTTGGAGGGGTCGGTCTCGAAGGAGTCCAGCACCTGTATCTCGTACATGCCCATGAGGAACACGCCGGAGTTGCCGCGGCCCTGTCCGACGCCCTCGACCTTCTTGGGGCTGGCCCATTCTAGGTGGAGCTGGCAGTCGCCGAAGGCCTGCTTGGTGGCGATGTATCCGGCGCCCTTGACGGACTCGAGGGTGCCGTCCACGAGCTTCCACTTGGTGGGGTTGCCCTTGGTGTCGCACCAGTTGGCGAAGGTCTTCTCGGTGCCGTCGAAGAGGATGACGGCGTCGCTGGGCGGCATGCCGGGGTTGGCGGTCACCTTGACGGGGTTGGGGCGGTTGCGGTCGTGCACGGCCCAGGCGTGCCTGGCGTCGGGCGTGTCGCCGTAGAGGCCGGCGAAGACTGCCGCGGCCGAGAGGCCTGCGGCGGAGAGGATCAGAGTTTTTTTCATGGTTGTTCCTTTTGTGGGTTTGAAATCCGCCTTCAATTATCCCATATTGCCCCGCAAACCGCAAGCGAATAGTTGCGCGCGTGAATGTAAATTTTTCTAATTCTTTTCAACCACTGGCACGTCATTTGTGGTATACTCTACGCAATTCCGCCTATTGCGGGTTCCATCAGGAGAAGAAGATGTTCGAAATGTTCGCAAATTCGCTTGTGAGTGGATTCTTCAAGTCCAACGTCACGGGTCAGATAATAGTCCTTGCGCAGTTGCTGGGGTCGGTGGTCATGCTGGCCATCATCCTCGGCAAGTGGAAGGCGCTTTCCGGCACGGAGCACGTCATGAAGCGCGTGAGCCGCGATGTGATGACCGGCCACGACGTGCTGGAGTACTATCTGCAGCGCCATCCAAGCTCGCACTCCGCGATCGAGAACATATACACCGCGACGTGCGAACGTCTCCTGAAGCTCCTCACGCCGGATTCCCGCTCCCTCGTGACCGGCCGCGCCGGTGAGGGGAAGCCCGTCGCGCTCACGAACCACGAGGTTGAGCTCGTCAAGTCGCTGTGCGACCATGTGCTGGACGAGGAGATCATGCGCGTGGAGCATGGCATGGGCGCCATCGCGACGGTGGTGGCGCTCTCGCCGATGCTGGGCCTCCTTGGAACAGTGTGGGGCGTCCTCGACGCCTTCGCGGAGATGGGCGCCGCAGGCAACGCCACGATATCCACGCTCGCCCCCTCCATATCCGCCGCGCTGGTAACCACGGTGGTGGGCCTCATCATCGCCATACCGGGCGTCCTCGTCTACAACTTCCAGACGGCGTCGATCCGCGGAATCGTATCGGACATGGAGGGCTTCGCCGACGACCTCAAGGGCCGCATCGCCCTTGAATTCCAGGGGAGAGACGCCTGATGAGCCGCCGCCGGAGACATGCTAGCGCCGATCGCCCCAAGGCCGCGATCGACATGACGTCCCTCATCGACCTGACATTCCTGCTCCTGGTGACGTTCATCATCACAATGCCCGCGCTTGAGCAGGGCATCTCGATCATCCTTCCGCGCGCCAAGACGGACACACTCCCCACAAAGGACAACAAGGCCACCACCATCACCGTGGACGCCGCGAACAAGATATACCTCAACAACGTCCCAACCTCCCTCGACGCCCTGGAGCAGGACC
>CAMOHV010000308.1 GCA_946615275.1 uncultured Verrucomicrobiota bacterium
GCGGCGGAACTTCCTCTGCTCCTTGTCGAAAGTCCGATCCAGAAGGCTCTTTATTCTTTCTGTCATTGCAACCTCATCTCACTAAAATCCACTTCATCGAAAATCACCGTATTGATATCCGCATGCCAGAGAGGCCGATGCGCACCACCGTTGGGGATATGGTCAGCGCGTTGGCGCCGCCCAGAGTCGTCGTGGGGGTGCCGCTGATCGACGGCGCGCGGACTATCGCGACTCCGCCTCTTGGCTTCGCCTCTGTGTTCGCCGCGGTGATATCCACGCCGGAGAGGTCGAACGCGCCGTCCATCACGAGGCAGCCGCACTTGCCGTCTGCCCCGAACGCATACGAGAGCTTCCTCGCGGAGAGCGTGGCGTCCTTGAACTCCAGGACGCCGCCGGGATGCCCCGGCCACACCGCGCCCGTCACCACGAGCGCGCCGTTCGAGACGACGCCCGAGCCGACGAGGTTCGAGACCGTGTGCGTCCTCCCGCAGAGATCCAAGACCGCGCCTTCGCAAAGCTGCAGCGTCGTCGTCTCCGGGAGCGAGAACTCGCCGGATGCTGCGAGCGTGCCGTTCGAGACGCACGTCGCGCACGCCCAGGTGTTCGAGCCGGTGAGCGTGAGCGTGCCCTCGCCGGCCTTCGTGAACGCCGCCGCAGCAGCGAGGTCGTCGCCGGTGGGATTCTCGATCTCGTCCAGCGGCCAAGTCTGCCCTTCACAGGCGGCGAAGTTCTGCGCGATCGTGATGTTCTGCCTCTCAGTGTCGATGATCGCGCCGTTCACGCCAACCGCGCCCGTGCGGAAATTGGAGACGAAATCCACTGCCGCGTTCGTCTGCGCGATGAGCGTCGCACCGTCAATCACGAGCGTTGTGGTGTATGTCGCGGGGTCGGACCTCGCCCTTAGCCACCTCGCGCGGACGATTCCGTCCTTGTACAGCCCCACCGTGCTCGTGCGCGCCGTCGAGCCCGGGTTGTACGACGCCGTGATCCCGCCTTCGACGTACACAAGGCCGTTGTTCGTGACCGTCATTATGCCGAACCCGTTCTGACCTATCCTGAGATCCGCGTCATTGTTCGCGCGCAGCACGGAGAAAGAGCCTCCATACACCTGTAGGTAACCGTAGTTGCCATTGGCGTTAGAGGTGTTCCCGCTGCTTCCGCCGGTCAAAGACCCGAACATAGGATACCTTGCGCGTACAATGGCCTCGCCGCCCTCATAAACGCGGAAATAGCCCTTGGGGTAAGCGCTCGTAGAGCCATTGCCCAGCCTGAACGAGGTGTCAGATGTGGATGACGCCTCGAACCTTCCGCCGTGGACTTCATATATACAACTTGGAGAATATCCCGGCCCGAAGAGAACATCACCAGTGAACTTCACATATCCGCCATATTGACTGCATGTTCCCTTGTTAAGGTTCAACGCCCCGAAAGCCACGTTTGCACCGTTGGAGATCAAGACCGTCCCCGCCGTCGAAGATCCGTTGTCCGCCCCTATGCGAAGCGTCCTCGAAGATGTCAGCGACGCATCTTCCACCAATAGAGTGCCTGCACTGGAGCCGCCGATCCTGATGTCCTCCAAAGTAAAAGCAGAACCACCGCACACCTCCAACTTGCCGCCGGAATTGACGGTCATGCCGGCATTTGCCGTCACAACAACATTGGAGAACACTGTTGCGGAAGTCATTGACGACGTCCCCCCAATGGTTGAAACGGACTGTCCTTCGGCATCTTCAGGCGTGTTCAGAACGAACGTTCCAGCACCTACAACCAAGGCCCCGAATCCATTGTCCCCCTGCAAGACAAGCCTTCCCGCACCTGTCTTCACAAAATTGACGCCTGTGACGTTCCCCTCCACGACCGCCGTGGAGCCGCCAACGAGATTGGTGATGGTAGGCGTTGAACCATCGCCATATATCCCGTTCTTCAAGACAAGCGTGTCCGTCGCCCAGGAATCGTTGAGGATGAGCGGCACGTCGAAGAGCGGACTCGACGACGGGCCGACCTGGAGCGGCACTGCCGCGTTGCCGCCAAGCGTCACCTCAAGCGGATGTCCGTACGCGGAGAAGCCCGCGCCGGTTCCGCCATCCGCAAGCGGAACTACGGAGATGGCGCCGCCGCCCTCGCCGAAGGAGCCAGTGAATGTGCTGGTGGCGAGCGGACAGTATGCGCCCCCCTTCAGGACGAGGCTGTCAGTCGCAGCCAGTCCCTGCCCGAAATCCGCGACAAGCGTGCCTTCATGCACGGTGAAGACCCCGCCCCAGTCGTTGGCGCCGGAGAGCGTGAGCGGCGCCGCGCCGCCCTTCGTGCCGCCGTCAGTGAAAGTGAGTGAGAGCGATTCGACATACGGTGTGTCGGTCACATAGTCCGAAACGGCCTGAGTCCATGCGGGCGATGCCGCCGCAACAATATCGCCTTCCGCGACAAAATACGTTACGTTCGTGCCGACTGCGGTGAAGGCCGTGGTACCAGCCGACGAATAGAAGTTACCGTTCTGGGCATCCCACATCCCCGCGACGCCGCCCTTCACCGCCGGGCGGAAGTCACGCACGCATACACCATCATTCGTGATGACACAGGAATATATCGTTGCAAGGCACTGGCATGTCGTGGACGATGCGCCCGCCCGTCCCCAAAGCACCATTGAAATGGCAGAGGTAGCTGTATGGGCGTTTGATCCTGTCTTAGAATATGCCGCCCCCGTCGATTTCACCGTTACCACGCCCTTCGCCGAAGAAGGCGTGGAATCAAGGGACACTATGACGCGCTGGGAAGAGGACACTGTCAATGACGAAGCCATGTTCCACTTACCAGTGCCATCGTTGCAGGAAAACGCCCATTTCCCACCGCTGGATCCGCTCCCGTTTATGTACGAGCTGAACGACAGAGAAGAACTGTCGTTGCCGCCAAAGAGAGACTGCTGCCCCTTTGTGCTGTTCATCAGGCAATCGACCACACAGACGGTCTTGTCTCCAACGGGCTTGAAACCGGTATTGAGAAAGCACGTCGCCGTCGAGGCCGCCGATCCTCCGCTTTTCGTGCCTTCCACGAGATAGTCATAGTCCACCTCCGACACGGCAAGGAACGCGCGGCAGGCGTACTGCGCCGAGACGGTCGCCGCGCCGGGGATGGCTATCGTCGCCTCTGTGGCGTCGTCGGCGACGCGCCCGACGCGCAGGACGTGCGGCCATGAGGCGATGCCTGCGCCCTTGTCCGCGCCGTCGTTGCTCCATGCGAAATAGAGGGCGTGGGAATCACCCTCCACGCCCGCCGTCATCGTGACGGTGGCGGTGGCGCCGTCGGCGGCGACCTGAAGCCCCGTTATCTCGCGGGCCGACGACGCGAGTGGCAGAACAGCCGCCGCCACCGCGCAAAGGCACAGCCGCGACGCCATGTCCCGGCGGCAATTAGACGTATCGTCGTTTTCTTTTCGCATTGTCTTGTGTTCCTC
>CAMOHV010000309.1 GCA_946615275.1 uncultured Verrucomicrobiota bacterium
CGAGACGCTTCACGGTTATGGCAGCGACGACTATCTCTCCACCACCGTCGTCGGCGGGCGCACGCCGATGTGCAACGGGCCCTTCAGCCGCCGCGCGGTGATGACGTACTGGCTTCTGCACGACGTCTCGGCCGATCTCGCCCGTTCGGCCTTCGAGTCGCTGGAATTCGAGGGAGGTGACATCCACCGGCAGCATTCGACGTTCGGCGGCGGAGAGGTCTTCGTGAACCGCTCGACCAACTCCGCATGGCGCGTCGCCGGGCACGAGCTGCCGCCGTTCGGATTCCACGTGAAGACCGCCCGCGCCGAGGCTGGCGTGGTCTCCCGCGGCGGACGGCGCATCGCCTTCGCGAAAGGCCCCGGCGGAATGTTCTTCGACGCTCGCTCGCCGGCGATCTCCGTCTCGACTCTCGTGAAGATCGGCGCGTTCACCGCCACTTCGCGCTCCTCCTTCCGGCTCCGCTCCGTGTGGGAGTTTCAGGGAGACGTCTCGGAATACCATCCTTTCGTGCACATCGTGCCGGCCGACAAGCCCGGCGTGATAGTCTGCCAGGGCGGGATGGATCTCCCCGCCGCGCGCCGCCGCAAGGCAGGCGTAGAGAGCGCCGACATCATCGTCTCTCTCCCCGATTCCCTCGCCGCCGGAGAGTATGAAGTGCGCTACGGGCTCTTCCTCCTCTCCGGGCCGCGGCTCAATGTGTGCGGCATAACGGACGGCTCGCGGCGCGTGTGCGGCGGCAGGTTGCGCGTCGCGAAGAAGGGCGGACGCATCGAGTCCGTGGCGTACACGCCGCCGGAGGCGAAGGAGAACGCCGAGGAGTACCGTCTGCTGGGCTGCGCGCAGGCGAAGGCGCGCGTCGACTTCGGGGCGGTCGCGACGGACGGCGCGTTCCGGATCGTCCTGGACTGCGACGGGCTTTGCCTCTTGCCGCTTCCCGAGACGCGGGCGTTCGAGGCCGAGATCGACCTGGCCGCGCTTGGCCTGGCGGGGCGGCGCGTGGCGTCCGTGGCCGCGGCGGCGGTTCCCGGATGCGAGACTGGCGCGGCGCCGACCTGGCGGCAGAGCGGCGATCGCGTGAGCATCTCCGCAGACGCACGCTCTCTTTCGTATCGTCTGTCGCTTGGCGGCGGCAGGTGAAGTGCGCATCCGCCGTGGCGGACGTCACGGACGGCACGGAGTGCCGCCCACAGAACCGTCCGCATGTGGGGCGGCGTCCCATCGCAGACCGACGAATCGTGCATGTGCATGCATGCGGCTAGTCAACTTCCTCTTGAAGTCGACTGCGGTATGTGATATCATGTAGGCATTGTTCAGGAAACGAGGTGCAAAGTCATGCCAGCAACAGACATTATCCGTATAGGTTCTTTCTCCGCCCTGGCCGTGGCGGCCTGCATGCACGCGCAGGCCGAGAACGGTACATGGGACTGGTTCACGGAAGGTTACACGAACGGCCTCTCCATCGAGGCAGCCGCCGAATGGAACGATCCGGCGAACTGGGTGGACGGCATCGCGCCGAGCGGCGACGCCGCCACGGCGTACCTCGTCCCCTCCAGCCGCACCACCTCCATGGCCTCGTACCCCGCGCGCTGGATCAAGGTGCCGGACGTCGGTGTCACGCTCGGCTATCTCTCCACCCGCCAGGCCGGCAAGATATACCTGCTGGGCGGGCCGATAACGTTCCACACCACGTCAATCTACGACAATGGCAAGTACAGCGCCCTGCGCGACGAAGTGCAGAACTCGGGCACATGCCCCGTGTGGATCTACAACACCGTCACGTTCCCCGATCTCACGGCCAACAACACAGGCACGCTCGTGAACCGCGCGAATCTCTGCGGCCCCGTCGTCTGCACGCCGCCCGCGCGCGTCCAGATATCCGCCGACTACCGCCACTACATGAACCGCTACGCCACATCGACTTCCGAGCAGATCGTCGACGAGGGCGTGACGGGCCGCCTCTCGCCCGGATCCGGGGTCGTGCGCCTCTACGCGCGCATGAGCGCGCCGGAGCAGACCGGCACGTGGGCCACCGTCGAAAACTCGCCGTACCTCCGCCGCGTGGGCGCGGCGCACGACCTCACGCCCGGCTGCACCGTGACGGGCCCCGGCATCCCCGAGGGCGCCTGGCTCAGGCGCATCTTCGCCGACGACCTGATCGAGCTGTCCGCCTCCGCCACGGCGACCTCGGACGACGACGGCGCGGAGCTGACCTTCGGGGCGTTCAATCCAACGACGATCCAGCACGTCGAATCGCTCGCCTGCCAGGGCGCGAATAACACGACCATCAAGTTCTTCATGACGAAATTCAGGGAGGAGGACACGTTCCGCGTCGTCGTGACGAATCTCATCGGCGGATACGCCAACAACACTTTCGTCTTCACGTCCGGCGCGAGCGCCTCCGACAATTTCGCCACGAACAAGACCTCCTATCCGGGCACGGTCGTCCTGCGCAACACGGCGAACTTCAAGACGCAGCTGCTGCAGCTTGACGACGCCCACATCGAGTTCACCGGCACAAACGGCACGTCGCATGCGGGCGTGAACCGCCTGTCGATTGTCGGCGCCGCGCGCATCACCGCGCCGGACGGCGTGACGGCCACCGTGCACAACATCCATTCCTGGACGGCCGCCCTCGCGAAGGACGGCACCGGCACGCTGGTCGTGAACTCCGCGAACGCCGCGCACAGCGCGCTCGCGGTGGAGAGCGGCGAGTTCCGCTTCAATCCCTCGTATGCCGCCGGCGTTCCGCAGCTCTCCGCACTCTCCGTGGCGAGCGGCGCCGTCTTCACGCTCGCTGCGGGCACGTCGCTCAAGGTGACGTCGGCCCCCGCGCTCCAGGCTGGCGCGCGCATCGTGGTGGAGGACGGCGCCCGGCTCATCTTGCCGGTGGGGTATTCGCTTCCCTCCGGCGTCTCTTTCGAAGGCGCCGGCACCGTCGTGAAGTCATGTACCTCCGGCGGCATCGACTACGCGCCGATCCGCTCCACGCCCCCTGCGGGCGCGGTGGTGGGAACGCCGGCCTTCTGGGTGACTGCGGAATCGCTCACGAACGAAGTGCCGTCGGGAACGCTCGTGGCGGAGAACGGGACGAACTTCGTCACGCGCCTCGACGACTGCCGCGGCGGCGCGGAGGACGGCTACCACTTCTGCACGAACGTGTACAACAGACCGTGGCTCGTGACGAGCGGGACCGTGCCGTACATCCAGTTCAAGACCGGGACAAGCGGCAAGGCCGAGAGCGCGAACAACTACGGTCTTGCATGGGACGTGCCGCTCAAGAACATCCGCGCGGTCTTCGCGGTCCTCGCTTCGCCGTCCTCTGGCATGGGGTGCCTCCTGGGCGCGACGAAGCGCCTCACGCCCTGCGACTATCTTCGCGGCAGCACGAGCGCCGGTTCAAATATCTTCTATTGGAACGGCTCGGGTTCGAGTCCCAACGTCCA
>CAMOHV010000310.1 GCA_946615275.1 uncultured Verrucomicrobiota bacterium
CGCGGCTGCGGGCTCTCCATGATCGGGCCGGAGATCCTGATGCGCAGCACCTTGGGCGCAAGCCTGTCCGCCGAGCCCGCCACCCACACCTTCTCGAACTTCCCCGGCTCCTCGGGCGTCGACATCGCCTCGGTCTTCGCCGCCTCCATGGCCTCCTCGCCGGCCTCCCCCGACGCCCCCAGGCATCCATTCACCAGGATCCCGAACGTGACCATGAAGAGAAACGCCACCGCCACAAGCGACAGCGCCGACACCACGCATCCGATTCCGAATCCCTTTGCCGTGCTTTCCATTCTCAATCCTCCATTCTCATTTCTCAATCGCCTTTACTCCCGCCCCCTGATAAACTCTCTATTCCCACTTCCCAGTTCAAAATAATTCTCAATTCTCAATTCTCAATTCTCAATTCCAATCCGCTCCACCATCATCGGCAGGGCTCGCTCGAACTGGACTCCATACCAATGGTCGTCGGGCGTGGCCTCGATCGCGGCGCATACGACGTCCGCCGCGAGCGCCGCCGCGTCCAGGGCGCCCATCCCGCGCATCACCGCGCCCGCGAAGGCGGATGCGAACACGTCGCCCGTCCCGTGGCTCGTGCGCGCAAGGCGCCCGTTGAAGTCGTACTCCACCTTCGAGCCGTCCGAGACCGCGACTCCGAGGAACTCAGGGTCGAAAGAGACGCCGGTGAGGACCACGTTCTTCGCGCCCAGCGCGTGCAGCCCTGCGACCATGCCCTCCACGAACGCGCGGTCGTATCCCTCGAGGACAGGCTCCCTGCCGAGGAGGAACGCCGCCTCGGTGAGGTTCGGGAGGATGTAGTCCGCGCCCGCGCAGAGGCGCGCCATCTGCGCAGGGAAGTCCGGCCCGAAGCCGGTGTAGAGCCGCCCGTTGTCAGCCATCACCGGATCCACGAACCTCACGGCGCCGGGCGCGGCGCACGTCTTGAATATGGAGAGTATCGGCTCTATCTGCGAGGGGCAGACGTAGCCCGTGTAGAACGCGTCGAAGGTGATCTTCTGCCTCCGCCACTCCGCCTCGATGCGCGGCATCTCGTCAGTCAGGTCGCGGAACGTCCAGGCGGAGAATCCGCCCGTGTGGTTGGAGAGGACGGCGGACGGCAGCACTGCGCACTCGACGCCGCACGCCGACACGACAGGCAGCGCCACCGTCGCGGAGCACTGCCCCACGCACGAAACGTCCTGTATGGTGAGAAGACGCTTGATCATCGCCACCTCCCCGTCAACCCCTGCCCATCGCCATCTCGAACGCCCGTCCCGCCGCGAGCAGCTTGTCCTCGCGGTAGGCGTCGGCGATGAACTGCACGCCCACGGGGAGGCGCGCGTCCTTCGTGAATCCGGCCGGCACCGACATCGAGCAGTTCCCGGCAAGCGCGCTCGGGATGGTGAAGAGGTCGTTCAGGTACATCGTGAGCGGGTCCTGCACCTCGCCCAGCTTGAACGCCGGCGTGGGGGCTACTGGCGTGAGCAGGACGTCCACCTTCTTGAACGCCTCCTCGAAGTCGCGCCTGACGAGCGTCCGCACGCGCGACGCGCGGCCGTAGTACGCGTCGTAGTAGCCGCTGGAGAGGACGTACGTGCCCATGATTATGCGGCGCTTCACCTCGGATCCGAACCCCTCGGCGCGCGAGCGCGCGTAGAGGTTGAAGACGTCGTCGCTCTTCGCGGAGCGGTGGCCGTAGCGCACGCCGTCGAAGCGCGCGAGGTTGGCGCTCGCCTCCGCGGGGGCGATGATGTAGTAGACGGCCATCGCGTACTCCGTGTGCGGCAGCGACACCTCCACGATCTCGGCGCCGGCGGCGGTGCATGCGGCCACGGCCTCGTCCGTGATGCGCTTCACCTCGGGGTCGAGCCCGTCGATGAAATACTCCCGCGGAAGACCGATCTTCATCCCCTTGAAGGACGCGCCGCGCACCGCGGCGGAGTAGTCGGGGACTGGCTCCCGCGGCGTCGTGCCGTCCATCTCGTCGTGTCCGGCGAGGACCTGGAGGATCAGCGCGGCGTCCTCCACGCTCTTCGTCATGGGCCCCACCTGGTCGAGCGACGACGCGAACGCCGTCACGCCGAAGCGCGAGACGCGCCCATAGCTGGGCTTGAGGCCCACGCAGTTGCAGAACGAGGCGGGCTGGCGTATCGAGCCGCCCGTGTCGGTGCCGAGCGCGGCGATGCACAGGTCCCCGCCCACGGCCGCCGCGCTGCCGCCCGAGCTGCCGCCCGGGACGCGCGAGAGGTCGTACGGGTTGCGCGTCACGCCCAGCGCGGAGTTCTCGGTGGAGGAGCCCATCGCGAACTCGTCCATGTTCACGCGCCCGGCGCACACGGCGCCCGCCGCCTTGAGGTTCTTCACCACGGTGGCGTCGTATGGCGAGACGTATCCCTCGAGTATCTTCGACGCGCACGTGCAGGGCTGGCCCTTCACGTTGATGAGATCCTTTATGGCGATAGGCACGCCCAGTAGCGGCGCGTCCGAACCGGCGGCACGGGCCTCGTCCGCGGCCTTCGCGGCAGCGCGCGCGCCCTCCTCGTCAAACGTGAGGTAGGCGCCGATCTCGCCGTTCTTCTCATGGAAGCGGGCGATCACGGCGTCAACCAGCTCAGCGGACGAGAACTCCCCGCGCGCCATCCCGTCCAGGGCACCCTTCACGCCCAGCTTGAAAAGCTCGCTCATGACTCGGCCCCCTCCACGATCTTCGGCAGCATGAATTCGTCGCCCGTCCTGGCGGGCGCGTTCGCGAGGGCGTCCTCGCGGTCCATCGACGGACGCACCACGTCCTCCCTGAAGGCGTTCACGATCTCCCGTCCGTTGAGCGTGGGCGGGACGTCCGCCACGTCCACCGCGGATATCTTCTCCACGTACTTGACGATGTTCTCAAGCTGGGGCTGGAAGACGGCCTTCTCCTCGTCCGTCAACTCGAGCCTCGCCAGCTCTGCGACGTATGCAACGTCTATCTTCGGTGTTTCCATGGAGTGTATTATAGCATTTTTAGTGCCTAGTGCCTAGTGCCTAGTGCTTAGTGCTTAGTCCCGAGTTTGCCACTTCGTTTTTTGAAAAGTGCGTTTTGAGCCAATGTTCACACGGGTTGCGTGAAAAAAACGCCATAATTTGTAGCAATCACATTTTAGAAGACCTTGACCCTGGACTTGAGCGCCGCGATGCCTCCCTTCGTGTAGATCCGCTTTCCGCAAGCGACGCCAAGCGCCGAGAGGACTCGCCTGATGTCCTCGCCGGACGCATTCAGCATTTGATAGTATTCTCCCGGCTGGCAGAGTACCTGCCATTCGCGCAGCGCCTTTGACAGCCGCTCGCCCGACATTCCGTAGGACCACTTGAGGTCGCCTCCCGCGTCGCTCTTCGGCTCGGCCGTCGCAATCCTGCGCTGCACGAGCCGCATCATCGTGAGCGCGATGAAGCAGACCAG
>CAMOHV010000311.1 GCA_946615275.1 uncultured Verrucomicrobiota bacterium
ACCCGGCCGACGCCCCCCTGCCGCGGAACGGGAAAATGATACCATATAAGGACGCGCGTTGCAACACGAAATCCGCGGCGTCTGGCATGGCGGGCGGACGCCGATCCCGAAATGAGAACATGTTGCGGACGGATTCTCGCACTTCGGGGAAGCGGCGCTCTCGCCGCTTCACATTTCGGCTTCTTGTGGCGCCTCCGCGAAACGTCCGGACGACAAGGACGATAGGACGCCAACTTTCGTTGTGATTCCCATTTTCATCTTCGCCAGGCGAGGACGGAGGAGGTCTGCTTCAAGCGTGGTGGTGATGATGATGATGATCCGGCGCATCCGCGCGCGCCAGCTTCGCCTCTTCGGGGCGAGTGCGGTCCGGCAGGAACCCCTCGGTGGCGGCGAGCGCCGTCAGGAGCGCGCACATCACCGCGCCTGAGCGGAGCGGGCAGTCCCCGAACGCGTGTATCAGGACGAATATGGCGCCCGTGAACGTCCAGAAGATCGGCGAGGGGAGCGAATACACCGCGAACGTCGGAATCGGCGTGTCGCCCGGGCGCGTGAACTTAGAGATGTGGTAGAACCTGTACCAGTCGCGCACCACGGGCAGGATGAGCATCACGAAGAACGATATGATGAGCGCCGTCCCCACCGCCCCGAACTCGCAGAGGAACTGGAGATAGTCGTTGTGGACGTTCGCGCCGCCGTTGAGCTGTATTCCCTTCTGCTCCTCGGGCGTCATGTACTCCCTGCATAGATGGCGGTATCCCCAGTTGCCGACGCCGAAGAACGGGTATTCCTTGAATATCGCCGTCGCGACGCGGGTGTGGTACACGCCCTTGCCCGAGACGCGGTCCAGCACCTCGCGCGTGGACACGGAGTTCAGCTCGCGCGACATCCCCTCCGGCGCGAACACGTACACGATCGCAAGGAACAGCATCATCCCCAGCGCGGCCCACGCCGCGCCCTTCACGCTGCGGATCCGCTCCCTTCGCTTGTTCTCGAAGATGCCCGCGAAGATGTAGATGAACGCCATCACCATCAGCACGAAGGACGATATGATCGCCGCGCGGCTCAGCGAGCAAAGCGCCGCGAAGAAGTTCAGCACCGCCGCCACGAGCGGATAGTTCCCCTTGAGCCAGAGATGGCGCGGCTTCGACGGATCATTGGCAGCCAACGCCGCCTCCCTTCCGGCCTCGTACCACCGCTGCCGCCATATCCCCACCGAGATCGCGCACAGGAACACGAAGTAGCTACCCGCCATGTTAGGATACCCGAAGGTCGAGAAGAAATGCCCCGCACCCTTGCGCGCGGGGCCGCCGTACGGCCCCCCCGCGCCCAGCCCGGACATCATAAACCCGTACACCGCAAGAAGCGCGCCGTTCCAGACCAGCATCTCCAGGAACATCCTCCTCCCGCGCTTCACGAGCGCATGGCGCACCGCGAGCGACGCGATGAGCGCCGGAACAAACCACATCAGCGCCCTCGCATGCTCCCCTACGCTCACGCACCACGGCAGCCACGGCGCGGGCGGACGCGGATCCGCCCCGGCCCGTATCGCCCTCGCGTCGCACCCCGGGCACAGACCCTTGTTGAAGAGCGGTATCAGGAGCAGCACCACGAACGCCACCGTCAACCACGTGAGCGGGTCGCGGGCAAGGCTCTCCCACGTGCGGCGGCGCGCCATCACGGCGTCCTCCCACGGATGGCGCTGCGGATAGAAGAAAAGCACCTGCAGCGCGAGGAGCGAGAACCAGGGCATCCAATCGAGGAGCGGCTCGGCGCGCGTCCCGCCCCACACCCATGCGTAGAGGGCGTCGGTCAGGAACACAAGGACGACTGGCAGGTTGCGGTAGATGATGTCCAGCATTGAAGGCCCCCGGGATCGATGTCAGTAGCGGTAGTAGTCCGGCTTGTAGGGACCTTCCACGGGCACGCCTATGTAGTCGGCCTGGCGCTTCGTGAGCTTCGTGAGCTTCGCCCCGCGAGCCGCGAGATGGAGGCGCGCCACCTCCTCGTCGAGCTTCTTCGGGAGGCGGACCACGCCCTTCACGCCGCCCTTCCAGAGCATCATCTGCGCGAGGCACTGGTTGGTGAAGCTGTTGGACATCACGAAGCCGGGATGCCCGGTGGCGCAGCCGAGGTTGACGAGCCGCCCCTCCGCGAGGAGGTAGATCGAATGGCCGTCCTTGAACGTGAACTTGTCCACCTGCGGCTTGATCGTTGTGCGCTTCACGCCGGGCCAGGCGAGGAGGCGCGAGACCTGTATCTCGTTGTCGAAGTGGCCGATGTTGCAGACGATCGTCTGGTCGCGCATCTTCGCCATGTCCTCGGCGGTGATGATGTCCACGTTGCCCGTCGTCGTAACGAAGATGTTGGCCCACTTGAGCGCGTCCTGAACGGTGCACACGTCGAAGCCGGCCATGCACGCCTGGAGCGCGCAGATGGGGTCCACCTCCGAGACCTTCACGCGGCAGTGGTTCTCGCGGAGGCTCTCCGCGCAGCCCTTGCCCACGTCGCCGTAGCCGCAGACGAAGGCGTTCTTGCCGGCGAGCATCACGTCCGTCGCACGCTTTATGCCGTCCACGAGCGATTCGCGGCAGCCGTAGATGTTGTCGAACTTGGACTTGGTGACGGAGTCGTTCACGTTCACCGCCGGGAAGAGGAGCTCGCCCTTGGCCTCGAGCTGGTAGAGGCGGTGGACGCCCGTGGTGGTCTCCTCCGAGACTCCGCGCACGGCCGCCGCCGCGCGCGCGAACCATCCCGGGCGCCTCTTGACGCGCTCCGCGATCGTCGCGAAGAGCGCCTTCTCCTCGTCGCATGTTGGCTTGGCGATGGCGGAGGGGTCCTTCTCCGCTCGGCAGCCGAGGTGCAGGAGGAGCGTCGCGTCGCCGCCGTCGTCCACGATGAGGTCCGGCCCCCTGCCGTCTGGCCAGGTCATTGCCTCCATCGTGCACCACCAGTACTCGGCGAGCGTCTCGCCCTTCCAGGCGAAGACGGGGGTGCCGGTCTTGGCGATCGCGGCCGCGGCCGCGTCGTTCGTGGAGAAGATGTTGCAGGAGGCCCAGCGCACGTCCGCGCCCAGCTCCTTGAGTGTCTCGATGAGGATCGCCGTCTCAACGGTCATGTGCAGGGAGCCCATGATCCGCGCGCCCTTGAGGGGCTTCTTCGGGCCATATTTGCGGCGCGTCTCCATGAGGCCCGGCATCTCCGGCTCCTCGGTCTCGATGAGTCTCCGGCCGAGGTCGGCGAGCTTGATGTCTTTCACCTTGTATTTCATAGGCGAAGATTATACCATATTTCGGCGGACCCATGTTGCACATTCGTGAATCACCAGGCATCTGGCCGCTCCCAGTGGTTAATTGACCGCTGCGCGGCTTTAAATATAAAGGAACACATGGGGTCAGACCCCATCCGAGCGCTTTAAATCTAAATGCCGAAGGCCA
>CAMOHV010000312.1 GCA_946615275.1 uncultured Verrucomicrobiota bacterium
TCGCAGGCGTCGGCGCTCGTGGACGTCGACGTGGCCTGCCCCAACGGCATCGTCGTGACGAACTATGTGTGGCTCAGGAAGGGGCTGCCCGCGAACGCGACCGTCTCGCCAGGAGCGACGCTCACGGTGGACTATGCAGGGGCCGTCTCGGAAAGCGTCACGCTTTCCGGGACAGACCTCCGCGTCGCCTCCGGAGACGTGGGGGGCGGCACCATCACCGTCCCCACCGGGCGCAGCGTCCTCTTCACCACGCAGAGCATCTCGGACGGGGAGTTCGTCGATCTCGCGACGGGCGAACGGACGTTCGCGAACAACGTGGTCCTCCAGGGCGGGCACCTCGTCTTCGACGGACAGGGAACGGTCTACTTCAACGGTGCAGTGAGCGGGTACGGCGACATCTACCTGAACGCGTCCGGCACGGTGGTTTTGGCGAACGGCTCGGGACTCGAGTCGGGATGCGCGGTGCGCATCTACGGCGGCACGCTGCGCGTCCCCTCCACGGGATCGCTTGGCGCGGCCAAGGTGTACATCACAGGCGGCACGCTCGCGAACGTCGCCGGGCAGGATCTCTCCCTTGCGAACGACTGCGTCGCGAACGGCGGCGCGGTCAGGGTTGACGGCGCGGAAGCGCTCGTGACGCTCACCGGGTCGATCTCCTACGAAAGGCCGATATCCCTCAACGGAGACGGCACGCTGCGCCTCGCCGGCGAAAAGGCGAGCGACTACGCGATGCACGTGCGCGGCGGCACGCTGCGCCTCGCGAAGGCGTCCGCGATCGGCTACGTGATCGGGTGCGAGCCAGGGTGCAGCGTAGTGCTGGAGGCGGACGGCGCGCTGCCTTCCTACGGGCAGCTGTCCCTCAGTGGCGGCACGCTCGACATGAACGGACACTCCGTGGCGGTGGACCGCTTCAAGGAGGACAAGGTAGGGTCGGTGGTCACGAACACGTCATCCGCCCCAGCGCGCCTCACCGTCACCGGCGCGTACGACGTCTCCCACACCGCGGCTTTCGCCGACGGCGAAGGGCCGTTCGTCCTTGCATTTGCCGGCGCGGGCACGAACGAGCTCACCAACGCGACGCTCGCCAATTCCGGCCTGGTCGTCTCCAACGGCGTGGCCAAGTTCACCGGATCCACGGCGGTGAAGGCGGCCTTGCTGCGGTTCTTTCCGATCAAGGCGCGTCCCGGAATGGTCGGGCCGCCGGACCACGCGGGAACGGGCTTCCAGATGTCGGAGATACGCCTGCTCAAGGGCGGAACGCCCGTCGCATGGCCGGAGGGGACGGTGTCGTGGGCGCGCTATCCGGCGAATCAGGCCGGCAACGAGTCCGCCCCTAAGCTGATAGACGGATCGACCGCGACAAAGTGGTATGCGTCAAACACCTCGAACCCGATCATCATACACTGCGGCGACGTGGTGGAGTTCGATGCCTATCAGTTTGCGACAGGTGGCGACGCCCCGGGCCGCGACCCGATATCCTGGACGCTTGAGACGGGCACGATCACCGGAACGACCACGAACTGGGTGGCGCTCGACTCGCAGACGGACGTCTCGAACTCCGTTCCGAGGGCCCGCCAGTCGTACACGGAAGCGTTCCCCGTCTCCCCCGCCGAGCCGTATGCGGCATTCCCTGCCGGCTATTCCGTCTGCTGCGACGCGAACGGGACGCTGCTCTTCGACTTCTGCAACGAGGATCTTTCCTCGCTTTCTGGCGGCGGCACGTTGATCGGCGTGAACGGGACCCGTCTGGCGCTTTCGGACGGATCCACATTCTCCGGCCTGGTGGACGCGGCATCGCCCGTTCCCCTGCGCTTCTCCGGCTCCGCCATCCCCGGCATGACCGCCGCCTATGGCACCACGCTCGTGAACGACGGCGCGGCCGGCGCGCTTTCGTTCGCCGAACCGCGGATCTACCTGAACCAGGGCAACTACGCGGACGGCACGGCGGCGCTTGGCCTCGACGTCGGCGCCGGGGCGCTCCTCATGATGGACGGCGCAGACGCCGCGTACACCGGCTCCACGCGCGTCCGCTCCGGCGGCGTTCTCCAGGTGGCGAACGGGCTTCTCTACGCCCGCCATTTCCGCTTCTTCCCGCTAAAGGGATCGGGCGGGCAGAGCAAGAACAACATCCAGCTCTCGGAGATAGAGCTTGTGCTGAACGGCGAGGGGCTTTCGTGGCCGGAAGGAGTGGCGGCAACCACTTCCTACGCCAACGAATCGAAGGGCGAGGGAGCGCAGCAGCTTGTCGACGGCCTGATATTCGGCAACACCGGCACGAAGTGCTATTGGGGCGGGGAAGTGGCGCCTGTCGTGATATCGCTTCCCGACGTCGCGGCGTTCAGCGGCTACCGCTGGTACACGGCCAACGACTCCATGGACGTCCGCAATCCCGTCTCCTGGACGTTCGAGTATTCTCTGGACGGCGAGACGTGGACGCTTCTCGACGAGCGGACGGACTACGAGACGACCATGCAGACGCGGACGCTCGCCTACACCTTCGAGCTGCCTGCGCCAGACACGGCGGCGCGCACGGCGCTCTCGCCGCTCTCGCCCGTCACGCTCGACGCGGGCGGCACCTGCCTTGTGTATCGCGCCGAGGAGTCTTTGGGCGCTCTCGCCGGTTCGGGCACACTGCGCGTCGTGGGTGGCGTCGCGCGCGTCAACGCCGTCCAGGACGCGTCGTTCGCGGGTGTTGTGGAAGGCTCTGGGGCGTTCGTGAAGGCCGGGGCGGGGACCGAGACCATTTCCGGCGACATCGCCCTTGCGGGCGATCTGGTTGTGGAGGATGGCGTGCTGGACCTCGACGGCGCCACGCTCTCCGGCGTGACGAACATCGTCCTGAAGGGCGGAACGCTGGTGGGATCCGCCACGGCGGCGGGCGACCTTAAGGTGACGTGCCAGGGCGGCGCGTACGCGGCGACGATCGCCGTGGCCGGGCGCCTGGAGCTCGCGGGGCCGTTCGTCCTGGGGCTGGGCGGCGAACCGCCCGTCTCGCGCACCGCGTTCACGTATGGTTCGCTCGCCGAAGGGAGCGCGGCGGTGTTCGCGGCGGCCACGGTGGCGGGTCTCGACAGTCCCAACGCATGGCAGCTCAGCTGCCGGACGCCCGCAGGAAGCCTGCGGTATTCAGTTCAGCGCCGCGCGCTGGTCATCATCTTTCAGTAGTCCTAACATCCACTTGCAAAACAAGGAGAAACTCAAAATGAAATTTTCCAGAAGGACGTTTTTGGGAGGGGCGGGCGCGACGGCGCTCTTCAACGTGGTCCCCGCCAAGGTGCTGGCCGGCGCGTCCGCGCCGTCCAACCAGCTCACGCGCGCGCTGATCGGCTTCGGCTGCATCGCGCACAGCGACAACCATCTGTCGATAAAGGCCTCGCGCCTCGTGGGCCTCACCGACTGCTACGCCCCGCGAATCGCCGCCGGCCTT
>CAMOHV010000313.1 GCA_946615275.1 uncultured Verrucomicrobiota bacterium
TCTCGCAGTACAGCCGCCCGTCCGTCAGCGCCGCGCCGGGCACGCCCGGCTCCCGGTGGTGCAGCGGCGGCTGGGCGTTGAAGGCATGGGTGGTCAGTGCCGATGGATCCTGTGTGGTAAGCGTGGCGTTGTCGCGGAACGTGAACGTTCCGCCTCTGAGGCGGACAGGATGCTCTGTGCCGCCATCTCCATTCCTCTTGGAGATGATCGAACCTGTCCCCGAGACGCGCGCCTCGCCGCCATCGTACACCGTCACAACGGCTTTGTTCGTGTTCACGAGCGTGGCCCCGGACGGCACCAGAAGCATTCCGCCGTCCCTGATATCCACATTCTGCGACAGAAGAATGGTCTCGCCCTGGAAGGACAGTGTGGCCGTGCCGCCGTTGTTGGCGACGATGGTGTTCGCCGGCAGCGTGTCCGACGCGCCGTCGAAAGTCACCGTGTAGTCCGCGTCCGCGCCCGGCACATCGAGAATCGCCGTGTGCGCCGCGTCTGGCACCACGCCCGAATGCCAGTTCGTCGCGACGTTCCAGTCGCCGTCGACAGCGGAATGCCAATAGTGCCTTGTGATGCTGGAGGCGTCTATCGAGCCAGCCACGTTCACAGTGCCCGAACCCTCCATCCAGTCCGCCGAAGTGTACGAGTCTGCCGCGATCTCGTTGCCGTCGTATATGATCCGCCCCACATCCACGACGCCGCCCGGCGCGACTTCGACCTTGGCGCCCGCCGCGAGCACGAGAACAGAGGTGTTCGCCGTGAACGGCACCGCATCCGCATCCGTCACGCGCAGCTTTGCACCCGCGGCGAGCCTCATCAGCGCGAGCTTCGGGAACGTCACGGCGTTCGTGGACGCCACCTCCAGCCTGGCGTTTGCGGCGACATTCGCCATCGTGAGATTCACGAAGCTGTTCGTGCCGGAGGAACGGACCGTGCCGCGCCGCACATCGATCGTGCCGGAGGTGACATGCCTGCAGTCCAGGAAGTCCTGCGTGTAGTCGTCCACGGGATTCCACACCACGTTCACCGCATCGCACAGGATCATGTGCGACACGGCGTCCGCCGAACCCTTGAGCTCTAGCGTGCATGATGCTGTCGACGGCTTCGAGTAGGTTCCGGAACTCCCCGCGAAGATGTGCTGCCGCGACAACCTGGTGGTATTCACGGTGTCGATGCCCTCCAGCCTGTTCAGCGTCTGGTGGGAACCTTCCTTGAACCGCAGGGAGCTCGAATCCCACGAGTAATCGCTTGTGTCGGTGAAGTTGACCACCGTGTCCGCCGTGAGCGCCTCGTCCACGTCGAAATAGGCGGGGACGCCGAAGAATCGGATCGCCCCAATCCGATTGCCGGGCTTCATGAAGTGGGCAGAAAGCGGGCATGTGTTTCCGGCGATATAGAGATTCGCGCAGTTCACGTTACCGTAGAAATAACCTGTGACGCCGGATTTGTTGGCGCCCATGTTCAGGTAGAGCGTGCATCCGTCGCCACCAATGTCCCCATAGAACTTGATGATCGGATCGTCCTTGACGAGATTCACGCCCTTGGACGCGCCGTACGGCCGTCCTCTGAACTTGAGGGAGCAGCCCGAAGCGACGGCTATGTCACCGTTCACTATGGTCGAGTATCCTGCGAAGCACATGCGCCCACTGCCGTTTGCAAGCGAGACTCCGGCGTTCAGGACGATCGAGCAGTGGTTCGTCCATATCGTGGTGTTGACGTCAGTCGTCCCCGCGAGGCCTATCGGCTCGCCGTCGATCGTGAGGTCGACGTCGTTCTTGCCTAGCGCCGTGAACTTGACGAGCGAGAGGTTCTCGATGTCGTTTCTCACGACGGTCGCGGTCTCGCCGATGTCGATCACCACCGAGTCGCCGCTCTGCGGCGTGGCGTGGTCGCCCGAGGACGACCAGTTGCCCGCATTCGACCAGAGCGCATTCCCGCCCTCGCCGGTCCACGTGAGCGTGTCGGCGGATGCGGCGAAGGCGGCGGCGAAGGCGACCGCCAAGGCCAAGATTCTCCCGAAAGCGTTGCGAATTTCTCTTTTCATGCGCGCTCCTTTTAAAGGCACGCCTAACAACGGCGCGCCGAATCACAGTGTGCGATGCATGTATGATACCATATTCATGCGGTTTTCCGCAAGCCCCAAAAGCTCTGGAGTTTACCCATTTTTCAGTTTCTGGCGAGGCGAGATGGATTGCCGCGCGCGTTGGCGCGCAAAATACACTTCCCGAAATCACCTCGCCCGCATAAACATTGGGCGAAGTCGCATTCTGCCTTCAAAAAATGGGTAAACTCCAGCCCAATTCCACATAATCCCCAGTGGAACGCACGGACCCACTTAGTCCGAAAGCCACTTAAAGCCGCGAAGCGGCGATTTAAAGGCGGCGCAGCCGCCGACTTAAAGCCGCAACGCGGCGACTTAAAGGCGGCGAAGCCGCCGACTTAAAGCGCCCGAAGGGCGCGACTTAAAGGGCGCAGCCCGACTTAAAGCCGCAACGCGGCGACTTAAAGGCGGCGCAGCCGCCGACAGCCGACCACGGTATCATCTCAAGATCAAATACGTCCCCGTAGGGTACAGCTTCACGCCCGAAGAGCTGAACACCGCGCGCAGGCCCGGCGCAGGGACGCCATCCACGGCCACGCCCCACGTCTTGAAGTTCGCGGAGTCCTTCAGGCCGACAAACGAGTACGGTATGAAGAGCGTGCTTGACGGCTTCGCGCCCGAGATGTTGAACACGCCTCCCTCCGAGACCGTGAACCCGTCGACCGTGCCGCCGCCCTTCACTACGTTCCCGGCGGAGTCGACCTCCGCGCCGAGCCGCCTGAGCGCGACGGAACCGCGGGCCTTCAAGGTTGCGTCCGCCGCCACCACGACGTCCGAGACGTTCATCAGCTGGGATACGTCGGCGCCATATTCGCCGCATGGAGCGATCGCGATTCCGTTGTCGGGGAGCGGACGTACCTCGCCGGCCGTGAAGCTCTTGCCGTTCGAGTACCATCCGCTCTCGAAGCGCGCCGTCTCGTTGGTGGTCTGCTCCGAAAGGACGATCCACGCCTTCCCGTCCGTGCTGCCCGAGACGCTGTACGCCACCGTTCGGCGGTTGCCGACATTCCACTTGCCGCCGGCGGAGATCATGTCGAACGACGTGATCGGCGGCGTTTCCTCCGGAAGGCGCATCACAATTGAGATCCACGAACTCTCGCTCGTGCCGTTGCTCCGCCCTGCGAGATAGCTCGCCGTGCCGCCGTTGTCGTCGAACATGTTGGAAAGGAGAAAACTGCTGTTGTCGAACGCCCAGTTGTAGTATCCTGGAATCTGGTCTGCGCCCACTGTGGCCGTGCCGGGTTCGAGCGCAGTGGGCATCTGCCTTGTATCGCTCGCAAGGCCGACATTGCGCCTGACGCCGTCCGCGTCGTAGAGCGCGAACTCGTA